>OMSH01000025.1 GCA_900313715.1 uncultured Prevotellaceae bacterium | reverse complement strand
TCTTAGCTTTCAGTTCGTCAATCTTGGCACGCTTCTCTATGGCTGCATCTTGTACATAACGCCTAATTTCTTGTGTTTTAGCACGCAATGAGTCATTGTCAAGTTGTTCAATTTCTGGTGAGGCAGCCTTGATCTTGTCAATCCAAGGCTTGATTTCCCTCATGTCTTTCTGCGACTTGTTGCCGAAGATTTTGGTCAAAAAATCATTAAATCCCATTATGTTATTATTTTAATTTCTTGTTGATAAAAAAGCGCAATAAATGCTTACGGGGTGCAAAGTTAAGCAAAATCGAGAGCAGAACAAAAAGAATTTATTCTTTTTTGTTGACACTTCGCTCTTTACTCTACCAAAGGAGAGAGTGAACTGCCATTAGGAGCGCGAATGTGGATGGTGTTGGCAATAGTTGGAGCTATGCGTTCTGCTACCACTGGTGTTGTGATTGTAGCAGCCTTGAAAGCAGGATGTAGTATGATGAGTGGAGCTGGTGTAATTGCCTGACTCACTATTTTTTTTATTTGTGTTTGTTCGTTTACTATCTGCCATCCTGGCAGTACCTCGATGACAATGTCACCCGAACGTTTGCGGTGATAGCCATTACGACTACGTTCGATGCGTTCAGTATATGGAGCCAATAATAAACGGTTGGCAGAATAAACTTCATTTACTCCACTGAATTGTATCAAGAACTCTGATGCCTTTTGTTGGATATCTGCCATATCAAGGTGCTTGTTCTCAATCAGTTTGTGGTTGAGGAATATCTGCTGGTCGTAATAATGTTCTACATAATTGCCCTCACCATAGGTGGCCATGAGAAACATATTCAGTAAAGTGGCACAACGGTTCAAGTAGAACTCTCCCGTAGGTATGTTGTAGCTCGTGAGGTCTTGATATGTAGGATCAGTGAAGCCTGTCGAGTTAATACACAACAGAACATGACTCATGCCAACCTTGCGCTCCAATAAGTCAATCAGGTTGCCTAAACAGGCATCGATATTGGTATAAACAGTCTGTATTTCCTCCTTATTGTTTTGTAGTGGCTGATGCTGATAAGTGCCTGCATAATAGGTAAGTGATAAGAAGTCAATTACCTCGTCTTTACCCAGTTCGCTTTGCTTTAGCAACTCTTCCGTCAGGAGGTTCACCTCATCATTTACGGCTGGTGTGGTGAGCAGACGCCGATAACGGTTCACACGATCTTTATCTTTCACCCTGAGGTCAGGTCCTTGCTGGGTGTTAAAGTTGTCGAGCCACTGTGGAAAATCTTTATAATAGGTTGTGCTGCACCACTTGCCCGTTTCAGAGTTGATCCAGAAGGCACAGTTGGCAGCATGACCTGCCGAAATAATGGCAGCATCACGGAAAGGAGCTATTGAATAAACGATAGCTTGATTGTTGGTGGCTATCTTCAATTCGTCGGGAAGGGTAGATGAAAGCAACATCGAAGCCGAAGAACTCTCATTGGTGTTGTTACCCATGAAAGCGGCATCATCTACACAGTTGCGTAGTCTTCCTGTGTCACGATCCAACCATTCGTTGCTGATGATGCCATTCACTGAAGGAGTAGTACCTGTATAAATGGCAGCTATGGCTGATGCTCTGTCTTTAGCATTAAAAGAGAATTGCACCTGTTTGTACACCCTGCCATCTCGCAAAAGGCGTTTGAACCCTTGCGAGCCATAATGAGATGTAAAGGCATCAATATAGTCACTGCGTAGCTGGTCAATGGTGACTGACACCACCAAACGGGTCTGAGCCGATACTTCATGTATCTGCAAGCATCCCATTGTCAGGACTAATATGGTTGCTAAAAACTCCTTTCTCATATATTGTTGGATTGTGATAATAGCCAGTTGCTAGAAGAACGTGTGAGCAAACACAGTGCCAACGGAATCACGGCAAGCGGAATTTTTTGAGGGATTATCGCCCACAATAGTATAAATAATGTTAATTCTATAGTCAGTGCCATCAGATAGCGACTTCTCTTCAACTTTTTTACCTTATGTATGAACCAAGGCAAGAGTATTAAATGCAATGGTTGAAAGAGAAATACTAAATAGTTGGGACTTACAGTCGGATGCTGTGAAAACAAACTCATGAATGCCAATGAACAACCAACAATACCTGCTAACATGAACAAGACAAGGTCGAAATACCAGAAACTCATGCGTTTGTGTATTCCAAAGATAGTTAGTGCCGATGTGACAATAAACAGGAATAAAGCACATCGAAAGGGTGTTAACGGTGTGTCATGCCTTTCTTTCGCTGCTGAAGGAATGACGACAGGTTGGTTGTGCAGCAATACCAATGGTTTCCCTTGTGATGTCCTGGCATTATCAAAGTAGTTTTTGAGGTAAGAGGGAATAAACATCATGGCTCGTTTGCTGATAGGTTTATCCGCCTCGCTCCCTAATAATAAATCGATGCCGAATTGCGACCAGGCATTATCCTTTGTAAACTGGTGTACAATGCTACGGAAAGATTCACCGGTGTTGGTGTCGTTCATGTCTTCGCCATATTGAAGTCTGCCTTCTAAACATTTCTCTATCAGGTCCCTGGGGCGTGTGGCGCAATTGTCATAAAAGAAATTATAGCGGTAAATACGGTTTTGAGGCTTATAGTTCTCGTTCAATAGGTCAATAAGGGTATTTTTCTCGTCTATCGTTAAGTCAATCACCTGCTCCCAAACATCTCGATTGCAATAGGCATACCAATCTATAAAGTCCTGATATCCTTGTATGCCCAGCTGATAATCGGTTTCACCCAATATGAATTTTAATGAGAAATTTGGAGTGTTGAAGTTAAAGATGCCGTAATTATAAATTGCGTCTATGCCCATCTTATCATTCTTCATGCGAATAGCAGAGTGGCCAAACTGGTTATAGACCTCCACACCTGGGCCGCAGGTAATGAGGCTCACTTGCCAAGTGTCGGCCGAGTCGGTGGGCAGCTTGTAAGACTCATTCTTCCCATATAAGCTTAGCTGACTTAGCAAAATCAGTGACAGCACAACGAATTTTAATGTTATCTTTGTCATTTCGATTGCAAAGATAGTTTAGATTGAACAAAAATGCAAAATAATATGGTAACAATATCGCTCGGAAGCAAGAGAATGGTGTATCATTAAAACGTAATTAAATTAAATGTTCTGAAAATATTTATACTATTTTCGTACCAACCTACACTAAATGTGCCTATTTATCTGTATGTTAAAAAGATATGTAAGTATTAACATGCACCAAATCATACACTAAACCTACACCAAACCTACACCTTAATCACGACCTAAGCCAAGCAAGTCGATCTTTTTCTATGTGCATCAACACGAAACATTTACTAATTCGTTCTAAAATTCTCCAGAGAATTAATGGCTTACTACGGGCTCTTCACTCTTTTACTACTACTAAACTCCAAAAGAAGTAATCGCACCCTTGAAGTCGTATAATCATTGCCTATGCTATCCTTCACCATCATTTTCCATTAATGCAAAAGTCAGTTATTATAGTACTAGGTTTAGTGTAGTCAAGTGTGTAGTTTAAATGCCAAATACAGTCACATGGACATCGATGCCAGAATCATCACCCCCATATCTTATATTATTTATCATTCATCTTAAAGGCATTTAGCTTAAAAATCTCGTAAAGAGGAAAAATGTAAAAAAGACTAAAAACTTTTGATAGGTGAAATAAAATTTGCATCTTTGCATACGAATTTCTATTTTTAAAAAATAGTGTAAGAATTTAAGAAGGAAAATGAGATATAGAAAAACGCTTTTGATGCTATTGTCCTTCCTGGTAGCAGGAGTGGCTTTCGCACAAAACAACACAAATTCTCCTTATAGCCGCTACGGATATGGACAGTTGGCTGATTTGGGTGCAAGTAATAGCAAGGCTATGGGGGGGGTGGCTTATGGCTTAAGAGACAAGGCCCATACAAATTTTGCCAACCCTGCATCATATACAGCCATTGACTCACTGACGTTTATCTTTGAGGCTGGCTTATCATTGCAAAATACCAATTTTGACAATGGTACAATTAAAACGAATGCCAAAAACACAAGTTTTGACTATATATCCATGCACTTCCGTGTGGGAACTAAATTTGGTATGAGTCTTGGCCTGTTACCATATGCCAACGTGGGGTATGACATGTCGAATGAGACCAAAGATGCCACTGATAAAGAGAAAACTTACGTCACAAATTACTTCGGTGATGGTGGTTTGCATCAAGCTTATGTAGGTTTAGCATATAAAGTTAACCGGAAACTTTCTATTGGTGCAAATGTTTCTTATATTTGGGGCGACGTTAATCATGCTATGATGCAAACGTTCCCTTACAATACGGATGCTTATGGCGTTATGAAAAGGGAACATGTGGGAATTAATAGTGTGAAATTTGACTTGGGAGCACAATATTCGCATCAGTTTGGGAAGAAAGATTTTGTTACTATTGGTGCAGTATTTTCGCCAGGATATAATTTAACTAATACAACCTATATACAAGACATTTTGGGAAACTCTTCGGCCATTATTAATGGATCAACGGCAGGAATGACAGTAAAAGAGACAGATCTGGATGTGAAAAGTGGTATCCCTATGTCATTTGGATTAGGTCTTGCCTATATTCGTGATGGTAGGCTTACTGTAGGAATGGATTTAACCTATCAGTTATGGAGTAAGGTGTCGTTTATGGGCAATGAGGACGCGTTCGTTGACAGAACCAAGATTTCGTTAGGAGTTGAATACCTGCCTGACCCGATTGGTAGAAGCATCCTGAAAAGAATCAAATATAGAGCTGGCGCATATTATAACGCTCCCTATTATAAGCTTGATGGTGTAAGGGCATCGAAAGAATGGGGCGTTTCAGCTGGTTTTTCAGTACCAGTACTTAGGTCGCGCTCTTACATTAACATCTCTGGTCAATATGCCAGGGTAAATGGTCAGGCTGCTAACTTTATCCATGAGAACCAACTGAGGGTGAACATAGGAATTACGTTCAACGAGCGATGGTTCTATAAAACAAGAGTGAACTAAAAAATAATAATAACACTTTAAATTTAATGGCAATGAAAATTAAGAATTTACTTGCAATCGCCCTCCTTGCTGGAGGTTTCAGCACTGCTTTCGCTCAGAGTCAGGAGTGCATCACCAATAGTTCTATTGGTCATGAGGCTGTAAAGGCAAAGAATTTTGCAGATGCTTATGAGCCTACCAAGGCTGTCATCCAGGAATGCCCTACGATGAAGTATTATACCTTCACCGATATGATTGACATTCTGCACTCATTCCTTAGCACCAATCAGAAAGGATCTGCTGATTATCAGAAATACTTTGACGAGCTGATGAATGTATATGACCTTCGTGCAAAGTACCTGCCTGAGTTCAGAGCAAAAGGAACAAAGGTTAAGTCTGACCCTGCGGCTTTGGCAGACAAGGCTGCCGACTACCTTACTTATTCACCAGAACCAAATCATAAGATTGCTTATCAGTGGTTCAAGGAGTCTGTTCAGGGTGATGGCGTTAACACCAAGGCTTCTACTATTATGAACTTCCTTAATGAGTCAATGGCAGTTATGAAAGCTGACCAGTCTCACAGCAACCAGTTCCTGGATGACTATCTCTGGGCTTCTGACTTGACTGACCAGGCTATTGCCGCTGCTTCAGACGACAAAGCTAAAGAGAATATGGAAGCTGCTAAGGCAAATGTTCTTGCTGTGTTCATCAATAGTGGTATGGCAGACTGCGAGACCTTGCAGAACGTATTTGGTCCACAGGTTGAGCAGAATAAGAGTAACGAGGCTTTCCTGAAGAATACCATCGCTATCTTGCGCATGATGAAGTGTAACGAAAGTGAAGTTTATTTTACCGCATCTGATTACATGTATCGTATCAACCCAACTGCTGACGCAGCTAACGGTGTGGCTTATATGTATTTCAAGAAGGGTGACTATGAAAACGCTATCAAGTACTTTGATGAAGCGTTGCAGCTGGAGTCTGACAATGCAAAGAAGGCTGAGATTGCTTATGCTATTGCAGCTTCTCTGTCAACCATCAAGCAGTGGGGCAATGCTAAGAGATATACTCAACAGGCTATTAGCTTCCGTGATGACTGGGGTGCTCCTCACATCTTGATGGCTCAGATTTATGCCGCAAATCCAAACTGGAGCGACGAGCGCTCACTGAATTCTTGCACTTATTATGTATGCGTTGACCGCTTGCAGCGTGCTAAGACTTTAGACCCAAGTTGCGCCGAGCAGGCTGACGAGCTGATTCGTACCTATTCTCGCTATTTCCCGAAGTCAGAAGACCTGTTCATGCAAGGCTTGAAGAAGGGTGACCGCGTGACTGTAGGTGGCCTCATTGGCGAGACTACTACTATTCGCTAATGTAACAATTATTTATGCAACTTTATAGAGTTCGCATACATCGATTTATGTGCATAACCACTGTCTTAGTAGCAGTGGTTATGCTTCTTTTTTTCTCTGCATGCTTTAGTGATCGGAAACAAATGGGAGGTGCAGTCACCAACCGTGATTCATTGCCTGCATTAGAAACCCACGATGTGACAACATTGATTTCTGACTCTGGAGTCATCCGTTATCGCATCACAACGCCTCTCTGGCTGGTGTACGACAAACTCAACCCATCTCGCTGGTCATTTGAAAAAGGAGTTTATGTCGAAAACTTCGATGAGAACAACGATGTGACTGCTGAAATCAAGGCTGACACAGCTTACTATTATGATAAGAAAAAGCTTTGGGAGCTACGTGGGCATGTCGATATCCATAACCAGCAAGGTGAGCGTTTCAATACGGAGCTGCTTTTCTGGGACCAGGACTCACAAAAAGTTTATTCCGATGAGTTTATCCGTATTGAACAAATTGACCGTGTCATCACAGGGCACGGATTTGATTCCAATCAGCAGTTTACAGTCTATACCATCCACAAACCAGAAGGCATTTTCTATGTGGATGAGAATAAGATGGCTGCTACTCCTGCTGATAGTCTGCAAACCGATACGGTTGCCACGGTAACCGCTAATATTCCTCAATAAATGGATACACTGATTTACCTTTTGATAGCAGTGCTCTTCTCTGCCTTTTTTTCAGGTACAGAGATTGCTTTCGTCTCTGTTGACAAATTGCGTCTGGAGATGGATCGCAAGCCTGGTATTACATCGTCTATCCTTTCCTACTTCTTCCGCCATTCCAGCAACTTTATTTCTACCATGCTCGTGGGCAATAACATTGCACTCGTTATCTATGGTATCCTGATGGCACAGCTACTAGACCCTTATTTGACTACTCTTGTAGGAGGAAACGAATTCTTAATCCTGCTCCTGCAAACTATCATATCCACCCTTATTATCATCGTTACGGGTGAGTTTCTGCCCAAGACGTTCTTCAAGTTGAATCCCAACCTCATGTTGCGCATCTTCGCTATACCTCTTTTTATATTATATATTATTCTGTATCCCATTTCCAAGTTTGCCTCTATGCTTTCCTACGTCTTGTTGAGGCTCTTTGGTCAAAAGGTGAACAGAGAGGTGGAAGAGAAGGTGTTTGGCAAGGTCGATCTTGACTACTTTGTTACTTCCAGCATCGAGAATGCTGAGAATGAGGACAACCTGGGCTCAGAGGTGAAAATATTCCAGAATGTACTTGACTTCTCATCTGTCAAACTGCGCGACTGTATGGTGCCTCGCACCGAAATTCTGGCATTAGATGTTAAGACACCCGTACAAGAGCTTATCAATACTTTTATCGAGTCGGGTAACTCACGTATCATTATTTTTGATGGAAATATCGATAATATAATGGGTTATATTCATTCGTCAGAGATGTTTCGTAACCGCAACAACTGGGTCAAGAACATCAAAACTATGCCCATTGTGCCAGAAACTATGTCTGCGCAACGATTGATGAAGAAGTTCATTAAAGACAAGCAAAATATGGCAGTGGTGGTGGACGAGTTTGGAGGTACCTCTGGTATCATCACTTTGGAAGATTTGGTTGAGGAAATCTTTGGTGAAATAGAAGATGAACACGATAGCTCTAACTACGTTTGCAAGAAGGTAGGGGAGAATGAATATGTGCTTTCGGCTCGGTTGGAAATTGAACGAGTGAATGAGAGATTCGACCTTGATCTGCCTGAGTCTGATGAATACCTCACTATAGGTGGTTTGATTCTTGACCGTTATCAGAGCTTCCCCAAGCTGCACGAAACAGTGAAAATAGATAAATACGACTTTAAAATTATTAAGGTTGCAGCTACTAAAATTGAACTTGTACGGCTGAAAGTGAGTGATTAGAGCTATTTGGCATTTTTTTTAAAAAAAACAATAGCGTATTAGTATTTTTTTTGTACCTTTGCACCGTTTTTGGGAATAATGGCCAAAAACATAAAAACTTATCGTATAAAAAACTAAAAAAAATAAATATGGCAGCTTTACAAAAAATCAGGTCACATGGACCGTTGTTGATTGGTGTGATTGCCTTGGGTTTGTTTGCCTTCATCGCAGGTGACGCATGGAAGGTAATTGCTCCCCGTCAGTCACAGGATGTAGGTGAAGTAAATGGTAAAAAGATTTCAGCTCAAGACTATCAGGCGCTTTTTGAGGAATATGCTGATGCTGTGAAGTTCTCACAGGGCCTTACAGCTTTGACTGATGAACAGAATGATGCTGTTAAAGATCAAGTTTGGCAGGCTTATGTCAATAA
Organism: uncultured Prevotellaceae bacterium; assembly: GCA_900313715.1. Classification (GTDB taxonomy): domain Bacteria; phylum Bacteroidota; class Bacteroidia; order Bacteroidales; family Bacteroidaceae; genus Bacteroides. The sequence continues at coordinate 12,770 of OMSH01000025.1, read as the reverse complement.
CCAGCTGATTGAGAATGAGGCAAAGAAACTGGGTCTAACAGTTTCTGATGAGGAAGTTCAAGACATCATTGATCAAGGTTCAGCTCCTATATTGGCTAATACTCCTTTCCTTAATCAGACAACCGGCGCATTCGACAAGGATATGCTGAATATGTTTCTTGTAAACTATTCCAGTATGAATGCATCAAACACGTCTGCTGACGTTATGCAGCAGTATCAGCAAGTTTACAAATACTGGACTTTTATCGAGAAAACCCTGCGCCAGAATCGTTTGGCAGAGAAGTATCAGTCACTGCTCAGCATGTCATTACTTTCTAACTCTGTAGAGGCACAGAACAGTTTTGATGCTCGTACCACTCAGACTGATTTCCTAATGGCAGCGCTTCCCTATAGTTCTGTGCTTGATTCTTCTATTGTTGTTACCGATTCAGAAATCAAGGCTCGCTATGAGAAGAAGAAGGAACAGTATCGCCAACTGGTAGAGACACGAGATATCCGTTATATAGACGTGCAGGTGGAAGCTAGTGATGAAGACCGTGCCGCTCTTGAGGCTGAGATGGATGAATATACCCAACAACTGACAGATGAAGTAGCAGACTATACTACTTTTGTTCGTCAGTCAGGTTCCGAACAGCCATTTATCAACCTCTATTACACTGCTAAAGCTTTGCCTTCAGACGTTGTGGCTCGCTTGGATTCTGTAGAGGTAGGTGGCGTGTTTGGTCCCTATTACAATGCTGCTGACAATACCATCAACAGTTTCAAGAAGCTGGAGGTTGTCAATATGGCAGATTCTATCCAGTTCCGTCAAATTCAGGTTACTGGCGACACACAGGCTCGTGTTCAAGAATTGGCAGACAGTATCTATACCGCCATTAGAGGTGGTGCACAGTTTGCAGACATTGCACAGCGTTATGGCCAGACCGGCGAACCAGTTTGGATTTCCTCTGCTAATTATGAAGGCGCTCAGGTAGATGGTGACAACCTGCGTTACATTAACGCCATCACTACCTTGCCACAAAACCAGCTTACCAACCTTAACCTCACACAGGCTAACGTCATCCTTGAAGTGGTTGCTAAGAAGGCTGTTCAGCCTAAGTATAAGGTAGCTGTTGTTAAGCGTCCTGTTGAGTTCAGCAAGGATACTTATAACAAGGCTTACAATAATTTCAGCGAGTTTGTGGCAGCTAACAGTACTTACGAGAAAATGGTGGCCAATGCAGAAGATGCTGGTTACCGTCTTTATACTCAGGGTGAGGTGCAGAGTTCTGATCATACTATCGGTTCCATCCGCAATACCAAGGATGCCCTCAAATGGGTATTCGAGGCAAAGGCAGGTGATGCTTCTGGTTTGTATGAGTGTGGCGAGAGCGATCGGTTGATGCAGGTAGCCGTTGCGCGAGTTAACAAGGTAGGTTATCGCCCTTTGGCTTTAGTTCAGGATGAAATCAAACGCGAACTGATTCGTGAGAAGAAGGGTGAATTGTTATTGGCTAAAGCAGAAGGTGCATCTCTGGAGCAGTTGAAAACTATGGACGAAGCTGTAAGTGATTCTGTGAAGCGAGTATCATTCTCTTCTCCTGCTTATGTAGCAGCTATCGGTGGTTCTGAATTTGTGTTAAGTGCAGATGCACTGGTAGGCCAACAGGGCGTAGCAAGTGCTCCACTCAAGGGTAATTACGGCGTGTATGTGTTGCAGCCTTATGCACAGAACAAGACAAACGAAACATATGATGCCTCAACAGAAAAGGTAATGTTGCAGAACAATAAGGTAAACATTGCACGTCAGCAGTTTGGCAACGACCTTTATCTGAAGGCTAATGTCAAAGATACCCGTTATCTGTGGTTCTAATGGGTTGTTATTAAGTAATAATTAAAGGGGTGGATTCCAAGTGGAATCCACCCCTTTAATTATTATAATCATTTTGATTCTCAGTTAAGCTGTGCTGTTCAGGTTCTTCTTTGTAGCTTCACTTGCATTTCCCGGCTTGATTGCTGTAATAAGGTTATCATGCGTATACTTACCATGTTGGGTTCTGATGACTACGATGTTGATGCGAATAAAATAAGTAAATGTTTGGTAAGAAAAGAAAAAGCACTATCTTTGTTCCCAATAAATAACTTCTAATAATTTACAACCATGAAACGATTCTTTTTTTTGTTATCGATGCTCTGTGTGCTGATAGGCTTACAGGCACAGCAAAGAAACACAGTGACAAGTATCCTTGAGGTACTAGATGTACAGACTGGTGAACGTACTGTTCTAAAAGAGTTCCCTTATCTGATTGAGGCTCCTAATTGGACTGTAGATGGCAAATGGATTATTTACAACAGCAACGGTTTGATCTATAAGTTGGCTGCCGACGGAAAGGGTGAGGTAGGGCTGATTAATACCGAGTATGTAGTGCGTTGTAACAACGATCATGTGCTTTCTGCCGATGGCAAGTCCATTGCAGTGAGTTCCAGTCCTTCACCTACAAGTGGTACCTCTTTGATATATACATTGCCTTTGGAAGGAGGTACGCCAAAGCTAATAACCCCTTGGGGACCCAGTTATCTGCATGGGTGGAGTCCTGATGGAAAGACGCTGGCGTACTGTGCCTTTCGTAGTGTAGCTACAGGTGCCGACATTTATACTATCTCTTTGGATGGTGGTGAGGAGAAACGTCTGACAACAGCAGAAGGCTTGGATGATGGTCCAGAGTACAGTCCTGATGGCAAACATATATGGTTCAACAGTGTTCGTACTGGTTTGATGCAAGTGTGGCGTATGAATGCCGATGGCTCTGAGCAGACCCAGATGACGTTTGATGAAACACGTAATGCTTGGTTCCCGCATGTGTCTCCCGATGGCAAGCAGGTAATTTATATCACCTACCATGTAGGTGACCTAGAGCCTGGACAGCATTTAGCTAACTACAATGTTGAGTTGTGGCTGATGCCTGCTACTGGTGGACAGCCTAAGCGTGTGGCAGAGTTGTTTGGCGGACAAGGTACTATCAATACCAACTCATGGGCTCCTGATAGTCGCCACGTTGCTTTCATCAGTTATAGACTGAATGAAAAGAAATAAGATAGGGGGGGAGCCCCCCTCTATTTATCCCCCTTTTCTGAATTTCTTGGGTGATACGCCCAGCTGTGTCTTCACAAATTTACCGAAGAATGAGAGGCTGGGAAATTTCATCTCATCGGAAATTTCCTTGATGGGTTTATTAGTATATTTCAATTGTCGGACAATAGCATGAATAGTAGTTTCATGAATCAAAGCCAGTGCCGTGCGACCGCTTAATTGTTTCACTACTGAAGATAAATATTTCGGTGATACATAAAGCATGTCAGCATATTCCTGAACGGAGCGTACGCGTCCTTCATGTTCGGCTAATAGTTCAAGAAAGTTTCTGAAAAGTACATCGCTCTGACTCGACTGTTCATCTTCATCAAACTCAATACTCTCCACCTTGTTGGTGAGTGCAAGCAACTCGAAAACCACACTATGAACAAGCGACATCATAATGGCCTGGTGGAATGGTGAACGCTCGCTGTGAATCTTCATGTTGGCCAGTTCGTAGTAGTGAGTAAACAGCTTAACCTCATCTTCATTAACGTCAAGCACTGGATTGTTCAGCAAGAAATAGAAATTCTTCCAGATGTTCTTGGTCATAAACACAGAACTGTTCAACGCACGGGTGGCAATTCCGAGGATTTTTACGTCGAAATTATCAGTCAGCTTCATATAGTTGGAATAAACAGTATGTGGCATACCCAGCAATAGTTGGTTGCGTTTCAGCTGATGCCTGGTGCCGTTCATAGTCACTTGACCTACACCAGATATGCAGAATATAACGATGATAGCTTCCACCTCTACAGCTCCCATCTTGATGGTAGGCAGTTTCTCTACATCCTCAATGATGAAGAGGTCGCCATCGATGTAATCAACGTAGTCTTCGTTTTTTAAGTATTCTATGCTAATCTTTTTCATAGTTTTGACTCTTCATAAATAATGTTGCATATTTCCTCCCAGTTGCTTGCCACGTTCTCCAATAACGTATACTGGTTCTTGGCCCTTACTAGGTTCTGTTGCTGATAATCCACATGGTAATATACGTTGCCGTTCATGAAATCTGTCAGGAAGCGAACGCTCTGCATCAGTGGGAATAGCAGCACAGAATAGGGTAATAACTCTTTCTCGGCAGGTGTGAGTATTTGCTTCATTTCTTGCAGATAGCCTTGCGTAAATGACTTAAACACTTTCATGTTAAACGCTACATGACAGTAAGCCCTATCGTTCTCATTCGTAGTGTTGGCTGCAGTACGAAGAAAATCACCATAGTCAGATGTGATATAGCCTGACATCACCGTGTCAAGGTCGATGAGGCACAATACATCGCCTTTATCGTCGAAGAGCATGTTGCTCAGTTTTGTGTCGAAATGGCACACACGTTGTGGCATCTCCTTGAAGCGACTGAAATAAGGCTTAAAATACTGATAACACATTTGCAGATCTTCGAATAGGTCGCCCATACCCTTTAGGTCACGATTACTAAGAACTGCATCTGTCAGAGCCTTGTTCATTTCCTTTATTCTGAAATCAATGTCGTGGAAATGAGGAATGGTAGGTTTCAGTTTGGTGGGGAATTCTGCTAGCATGCGCTCGAAGCGACCTATCGCTGCACCTCCCTTTACAAAAAGGTCATGACTCATCTTTGGCTGTTCGGCGTGAGGTATGTACACCATCATGCGCCAATAGGTTTCCCCATCTGTATAATATGTCTTTCCCTCTAACGTGGGAATTAAGGTTAACACCTTACGGTCTATGTCGGTTTCTCCCTGAACTATCAGTTGCTTACGGAGGTAACGTGTCACCTTACTGATGTTGTTCTGCAAGCATGCCACATCCTTAAACACGTAGTTGTTAATGCGTTGTAGTACGTATTTAGGTGTCTCTGCCTCTTGGGTCCACACCAAGTAGGTATCGTTAATCAATCCGCTACGTAGAGGCTTCAACTTTACGATACTATTGACCTTGAATTGCTTGGCTATCTCGATGTTTCTCATGAAGTGTATGTTACGTTATTCAGCAAATGCATATTTGAAACCCTTTACTTTGTCTTGCCCGCCACGGGTGAAGTCTGGTATTTCTACAGGCACATATCCATTGTCCATCGAAATGGCCGATAGTTCGCCTATGCAGCACCACTCAGCCAAGTCATATACATCCATATCCAAAGGCAGTCCGTTGCGCAGACAATACACTAGACGATAGTCCATAATGAAATCCATGCCGCCATGACCACCCACAGCCTTGGCTATCTCTTCTAATTCCTTGGTTAGGATAGGACTTCTATAAGCCTCCATCACCTTGTCCTTTGCCTCGTTGGTAAGTGTCACTTCATAACGTTCGTCAAACTTCTCAGGCAATAGAGAACGATCTAGTTGCTGAGGAAGAACGCAGAATTGCTGCACAGGATACTTGCCAGCATAGCCCTTGGTGCCCACCACCTGATACATTCGACTGTAGGGACGGGGAGTCATCACTCCATGTTCCAAAAGGATGGTAGCACCGTTTTTAGTCTTTATCATGGTGGTAGTTTCATCACCGTTTTTGAAGTCCGTGACGGTTTCTCCTGTGGTTTTTAAGATATGAGCAGGACCGTTTACAGCTTTGGTGTCCATTGCTACAAGGGTTTGTAGCTGGTCGCCACGATGTATGTTCAGCACCTGGCATACAGGACCGAAACCATGGGTGGGATAAACATCGCCGCGATGTGTGCGGTTGAAATCCATGCGCCAGTTGTTCCAATACTCTTCCCAATAAGGATCAAGGTTATGAAGATAGGCACCCTCCACATGAAGCACTTCACCAAACACCCCTTGTTGTGCCATGTTCAGAGCCGTCAGTTCAAAAAAATCGTAGCAACAGTTTTCTAACTGAATGCAGTGTTTACGGGTGCGTTCTGAGGTGTCAATCAATTTCCAGATATCTTCCAATGACGTAGCCGATGGCACTTCAATGGCAGTATGTTTACCGTGTTCCATGGCATAAAGTGCCACAGGCACGTGGTGAATCCAGTCTGTGGCTATATATACTAAATCTATATCGTCGCGTTCACATAGTTGCTTAAATACTTCGGTATCTCCACTATAGGCAGCAGCTTCTGGAAGGCCTGCCTTACGTAATATCTGCTGGCACTTCTCTACATTCTCGGGTAGTACATCGCATAACGCCACCACCTGTGTGCCTGGTATGTGGGTGAATCGCTCCACGGCACCGGGGCCTCTCATGCCCAACCCAACAAATCCCACTCGCACGGTCTCAAGCTTAGGAGCTGTGAGTTGCAATACGTCCTTCTGTCCAGCAGGACGCTGAGGTACTACGGTCTTAATGGGTTCAAATACTTGATTCTTCTCTTTAGGAGAAGATGTACAGCTGGTTACCAGTAATCCTACTACTATAAAGCCGAAAATAGAACGAATCATAGTTGTATAGTCTTAAAATTGGTTATTATAGTTCAAAGGTAAAGAAAATATTTAAAAAACAACGTATGTTTCCAAGTAATTCTTTAACTTTGCGTCAAAATTAACGTATATGCTTAAAAAAATCATAATAGGATTGTGGGTATTACTGGCTTTAGGACTGGTAACCATGTTGTTGGTATTTACAGGCATTGCCAAAGGATGGATAGGATATATGCCACCAGTCGAAGACTTGGAAAACCCCAATTATAAGTTTGCTACCGAAGTTATTTCAGATGATGGTGAGGTGCTTGGCACTTATTCCTACAGCAAGGAAAACCGTGTGTATGTAGGATATGACGAGATTGCTCCTGATATGATTCATGCACTAATAGCTACCGAAGATGTGCGTTTCAACAACCATTCTGGCATTGATTTCATCGGTTTGGTGCGCGCCATCATCAAACGAGGTGTACTGATGCAACGCAATGCTGGCGGTGGTAGTACCCTAACCCAACAACTTTCAAAGCAGCTCTATTCGCCAAGTGCTAGTAACATTATGGAACGTGCTATGCAGAAGCCTATCGAATGGGTGATTGCAGTCAATCTTGAGCGTTACTATACCAAAGAAGAGATTATTACCATGTATCTCAATAAGTTCGACTTCCTCAATAATGCTGTGGGCATCAAGACCGCAGCCTATACCTATTTTGGGTGTACCCCAGCCGAATTAAAAATTGAGGAGGCTGCTACGCTGGTGGGTATGTGCAAGAACCCATCACTCTACAATCCTGTACGTTTCAATGAACGATCCCGCAGTCGCCGTAATGTCGTACTGGGACAGATGGAGAAGGCTGGCTACTTGACTCATCAGGAAGCTGACTCACTCAAGAATCTTCCATTGACGCTTCACTACAACCGCGTGGACCATAAAGAAGGTATTGCTACTTATTTCCGTGAGTATCTACGTGGTGTGATGACTGCAAAAAAACCGGTTAAGTCAAATTACCGTGGCTGGCAGATGCAGCAGTGGTATGAGGATTCGCTCGACTGGGAGACCAATCCATTGTATGGATGGTGTGAGAAGAACGTGAAGAAAGATGGCGATAAATATAACCTTTATACCGATGGTCTAAAGATTTATACAACCATCAACAGTCACATGCAACGATATGCCGAGAATGCAGTAGAAAGTCATCTCAAGGATTTGCAGCAGCAGTTCTTCAAGGAAAAAGCAAAGTCGAAGACAGCACCTTTCACTCGTAACCTTACTACCGAACAGGTGAAGGATATCATGGACCGTGCTGTGCAACAGAGTGACCGTTACCGCAATATGAAAAGGGATGGAGCTACAGAAGAAGAGATTGACAAGGCATTTAATACACCGATGGAAATGTCTGTGTGGAGCTGGGATGGCATGAAAGACACGGTGATGACACCGCTTGATTCCTTACGCTACTATAAGTATTTCTTGCGCTCTGGTTTTATGTCAATGGATCCGCGTACAGGTCATGTGAAAGCTTACGTGGGTGGACCTAACTATAATTATTTCCAATATGATATGGCGATGCAGGGGCGTAGACAGGTTGGCTCGACAGTCAAACCATACGTTTATACGCTGGCCATGGAGAATGGCTTCTCGCCTTGTGACCTTGTGCGTCATGTGTCATATACATTGTTGGACGAGAACAACCGTCCGTGGACACCTCGTAACGCCAGTAATAAGCTTATTGGTGAGAATGTCACCATCAAGTGGGGCTTGGCCAATTCCGACAACTGGATTACCGCCTACCTCATGGGTAAACTCAGTCCGTATAGCTTAAAACGACTGATACAGAGTTTTGGCGTGCGCAATCAGGAGATAGATCCTGTGGTTTCCCTCTGTCTCGGCCCTTGTGAGATATCTGTGGGTGAGATGGTAAGTGCCTATACTGCCTTCCCTAATCGTGGTATCCGAGTCGCGCCTGTGTTTGTGTCACGTATAGAAGACGCTGATGGTAATATTGTGGCTACGTTCTCACCGGATATGCAGGAGGTAATCAGTGCATCGAGTGCATACAAGATGTTGGTGATGTTACGTGCCGTAATCAATGAGGGAACGGGTGGTCGTGTGCGCCGCTTAGGTATCACTGCTGATGTGGGTGGAAAAACGGGTACTACCAACTCTAACTCTGATGGTTGGTTCATGGGCTTTACGCCTTCATTGGTATCAGGATGCTGGGTAGGAGGTGAGAACCGTGACATACATTTCGATACAATGGCTTATGGACAGGGTGCTTCGATGGCTTTGCCTATTTGGGCAGCTTATATGAAGCAGGTGTATGAGGATCCAACCTTGGGCTATGACCAGGCTGAGCGTTTTGTGTTCCCAGAAAACTATGATCCTTGTCGTGATGATGGCATTGACATGACTGATAATACCGTAGCGGAGGGTTTGGATGAAATCTTTGAATAATCAATTTTCATTAATATTACCTCCTTTATTCTTTATTGAAAATTATTTATGAAATATATTCTTTGTATAGGTAGTAACACTGATGCTGAGAAGAATTTGGCCCTGGCTGTAAGGGAACTCACTCATCATTTCTCAAACATCCGTTTTAGTAGTGAACAGGTTTCAGAGCCTATGGGAACGTTGCGTCCCGATTGGTTTTTGAACCGAGCTGCTTGTTTTGAGTCTGATCAATCTTACGAAGAGGTACGGACTATCACCAAGAATATTGAACGCATGGCAGGCCGTACACCTGATGAAAAATATCAGGAAATCATCCGCCTTGATGTGGATATTCTGCAAGCTGGAGATCAACGTTTCAAGGAGTATGACTGGCAACAACCCTATGTACAAAGACTACTTCGTCAGCTGAACATGAGGTTTGTGGGCATTATTCCTGCTCGCTATGCATCTACACGTTTCCCCGCCAAGCCTTTGGCCCTGCTGGGAGGCAAACCTGTTATACAAAGGGTTTATGAGCAGGTCGTAGGTGTACTTGATGATGCTTATGTGGCAACGGATGATGAACGCATAGAAAAGGTAGTCAAGAATTTTGGAGGTAAGGTGGTCATGACATCTACCCATCATAAGAGTGGCACCGACCGTTGTTGGGAAGCCTTTCAGAAGATTGGCGGGCAATTCGACGTGGTAGTCAATATTCAAGGTGACGAGCCTTTTATCCAACCTTCTCAGTTGGAGGTGGTAAGAGCTTGCTTCTTGGATGAGCAGACGCAAATTGCCACGTTGGTGAAACCTTTCTCTGCTGATAGTAGCTTGTCAGCATTGGAGAATCCCAACGGGGTAAAGGTAGTGGTCAACAAGAACATGAACGCCCTTTATTTCAGCCGTTCTATTATTCCGTACCAACGTAATGTGGATAAAGCTGACTGGCCATCGCACCATATATATTATAAGCACATTGGGTTATATGCTTATCGTACAGAGGTGTTACAGCAACTTACTGCGTTACCACAGTCATCCCTCGAATTGGCTGAAAGCCTCGAACAGTTGCGATGGCTGGAGAATGGGTACACCATTAAAGTAGGACTGACCGATACCGAGACCATCGGCATTGATACGCCTGCCGACCTTGAACGTGCTGAAGCGTTTCTAAGACAACAACAGAATAGATGATTTAGCTTACACAATGATTGATCGTAGCCAACAACCGCACATCCACAATCTCGATGAGTTCCGCTTGAAAGCACCTCAGTGTTATGTGTTACCCAACGGTGTGAAGTTATGGGTACTCGATTCAAGTGATGTGGAGGTTACTCGCATTGACCTTGTGATTAATGCTGGTCGTCATCATCAGTCGCAGCTTTTGCAGGCACTCTTTACCAACCGTATGTTACGCGAAGGTACTACACAGTTCAACCGTGCTCAAATAGCAGAACAGTTGGATTTCCATGGGGCTTGGATGGAGCAAAGCATATCGTTCGAGCATTCATACATTACCCTTTATACCCTTAATAAGCACTTGAATACCTCCATCGCTCTTTTGGCACAAATGGTGAAAGAACCTATTTTTGATGCACAAGTGCTTGAGGTGTTGAAGCAAAACAACTTACAGCGCTTCCTGACTGCTTTGAAGCAGCCCAATGCACAGGCACGCCGCCTCTTCAAACGTGCAATTTATGGACAACACCTCTTGTGCCATATGGCTGACGCATCAGATTATAAGGCTGTCAATACTGAGATGCTGAGGGAGTTTCATCAACAGTGGTACCACAGTGGTAACCTTAGCATTTACCTTGCCGGTCGTATTACAGACGACTGCATTGAACTTGTCAGTCAGACCTTTGGAGAGCCTTTTGGTGAAGGACAAAAGGGTGGGGAGATTTATCAAGGAAACATACCTCAGCAATGCCATCAACAATTGTTTAAGGAGATGCCAGACACTGCTCAAAGTTCGGTGCTTATTGGTAAGTCCACCATAAACCAACTCCATCCTGATTTTCTGCCGTTACGTGTACTTGTTACCCTCTTGGGAGGTTACTTCGGTAGTCGACTTATGACCACCATACGCGAGGAGAAAGGCATGACCTATGGAATTTATTCAGTACTTAACCCCTCTCCCTATGACAATGCCTTCATGATACTCAGCGACTGCGATCATTGCTTTGTTAAGCCATTGTTAGCTGAGACCTATCATCAGATAGAACGACTGCAGAACGAACTGGTGGGTGACGATGAATTGACATTGGTACGAAACAGTATGAAAGGCGATTTGCTGCGTAGTTATGACTCTTGTCTGTCTATCACCGATGCATGGATATTCATGCACACCTTGGGTTTGCCAAACGACTACTTCTACCATTTTTGGCAAGCAATTACTACCGTTACACCCGCTGAATTGCAACGTTTGGCTTGTACATATCTTACTAAAGACACTTTAACAGAAGTAGTGGCTGGTGAAAAAATGTCATAAAACTTGGCCTCTTTCTTTTTCAATTAGCGAACTATTCTTACCTTTGCAGTATGATGAAATATACGACAACTATCATATTGGCGATATTATGTCTTTTGCCAACCACCTTGGTGGCACAAAATACAGGCATTGTAGATAGGATAAAGGGCGTGTTCTCTACGTCCATCAAAATAGGTACTTATACCTTCCGTGACGGAGCTGTTTATTCTGGTGAACTTAGAGGTGGAAAACCTAATGGAAAAGGTAAGACTACCTTTCCTACAGGCGATACATACGAAGGTGAATATGTCAAAGGCAAACGACAGGGTTCTGGTACATACATCTTTACCGACGGCGAGAAATATGAGGGGGAGTGGTTGCAGGATCAGCAGCATGGTCATGGTATCTATTACTTCCAGAATAATAACCGGTATGATGGTATGTGGTATCAGGACTATCAGCAGGGAGACGGCACCATGTACTATTATACAGGTGATGTTTATGTAGGAAAGTGGGATCATGACCAGCGTGAGGGATATGGTACTTACACCTGGCGCAATGGTGCCAAGTATGATGGACAGTGGCATGCTGATAAAAAAGAAGGACAAGGAGCTTTTACCTGGAATGATGGTAGTAGCTATACTGGTGGCTGGAAAGCTGATATGCGCGAGGGTACCGGCACCTTTGTCTATACCAATGGCGACAAGTATGTAGGTGAATGGCATAATGATATGCAACATGGTCAAGGCATTTATACTTTCCATACGGGTGATCGTTATGAAGGTTCTTATCAAAATGGTGAACGCACAGGTTCTGGTGTCTATCTATATGCCAACGGCAACAAATATGTAGGTGAATTCCAAAACGGCATGCAGGAAGGACAGGGTACTTTTACTTGGGAGAATGGTGCTGTTTACGAAGGTCAGTGGCACGAAAATATGCGTCATGGTAAAGGTACCTACAAATGGAATGTGGGCGATAGCTACGAAGGCGAATGGGCTAACAACGAGTTCAATGGTGAGGGTACCCTCATTCAGACCGATGGTACGCGCTACAAGGGACATTTCGTTAATGGTATGGAAGATGGTCATGGTGTGCGTATAGACAAGACAGGTACTCGCTATGAAGGTACTTTCAAGCAAGGCAAAAAAGAAGGTGAATTTAAAGAAACCGACTCAGCTGGCAATGAACGTACCGTAAACTACCACAACGATCGCATTGTGACGAAGTAATTTTTTTGAAATAAGTGTACGTAATTATAAAGAGGTGTCCGAAAACGGACACCTCTTTTTGTATGCTTATGCTCATTATCAGCAGGTTATCAGTTTGGCATGGCAATTGCGAAATAATAATAGCAAATAATAATTATTGTATGGATAGACAGATTACAAAAGAAGAGAAAGACCTGGCTCGCCG
>OMSH01000308.1 GCA_900313715.1 uncultured Prevotellaceae bacterium | reverse complement strand
GGCAGCCAACACTTGTTACGCCTATTATCATCCACACAGAGAAGAAGAGCCAAACGACTATTTGCAGGTACTGGCTGGTTTGACCAGAATACATCTGATGGAAGGGCATACAGACTTGTTGTTAGCAGAGAAAACTATTACAGAGGCATTGTCTCTGTTGGATGAGGATACCGACTCTGAAACATTTTCTGATGTATATAGCGCTACAGCAGAGTTGGCGATGGCGAATCACGACTGGAAGAAAGCCGCCGATTATTCATTGAAGGCGATAGATGCAGACCCTAATGAGACCTTCAATGACATGGACAACTACGCTCTGTTGACCGAAATATATGCTATGATGGGACAAAAGGATAAAGCTGCTGAATACGTCCACAAGTTGCATCAAGGCATGGAACGATTCTCTACAGAGCACTATCAGAGTGGCATATCTCAAATGGAAGTAAGGTATCAAACTTTAAAGAAAGAAGCTGAGATAGAACAACTTAAAATAGAAAAGAGATGGTGGACATGGGGCACTTCTTTAGTATGTGTCATCTTGCTATTAGTGATTCTTTTGTTCATTATTGTCAGTCGATGGTACAAGCTGCGCCATCAGCATAAGGAAGTTTTGGTGCGGATAGATGCAGAGGCCAAGGAAAGAGAACGTATTGGCCGAGACTTGCACGACCGCATGGGAGCTTTGCTCACTGGTATCAAGCTGAACTTAGAAGTGTTTGCCAAGAACCACCAAGACACCATTGCCAAAGACAATGCCCTGAAACTGACAGACGAGGCTGTCGTGGAAATGCGCAATGTGGCGCATCATCTCATGCCCGACTCTCTGAAACGTTATGGTTTACATACAGCACTTATGAACTTCTGCCAATCGGTGCCTACAGTAAGCTTTACTTTCGTTGGAAAGGAACACCGCTTACCCAAACCTAAAGAGGAGGCTATCTATTATATCGTGCATGAATTGGTGAACAATGCTGCCAAGAACGCCCATGCCAACAATATTTATGTACAGCTCATCATAAACGAGGGCTACACAGCCGTTAACGTGAGTGACGATGGACAAGGATTGCCAGAGCAAACACAGTCGTTGCGGTTTGGCATGCAAAGCATAGAACAACGTGTAAAAGCCATTGACGGAAAATTGGATATTTACTCTAAACCTGGCGAAGGTACTGAAGTAAACATTGAAATAAAGGAATGAGCTATGTATAAGATTATCATTGCAGACGACCATCAGATTGTAACAGAAGGCATTGCCCGTATCATTAAGGAAATGACTATAGACGGACAATCTTTCGGACAAGTGATAGCTACTGTGCATACCTTGGCCGATTGCATTGTGGCCTGCAGAGACCAACAGCCAGACCTGTTGCTGCTGGATGTAGCACTGAACGACGGTGACGGCATTGACTCCTTGCCTCTACTGCTGGATGCTACTCCTAACATGAGGGCCATCATCCTAACCTCTTATACTGAAGCTACTGTTATCAACAGAGCTCTTTCCAACGGAGCACACGGCTATATGCTCAAAACTACCGACATACAAGAGTTTACTGAGGGTATCAAGATGGTCATGGAAGGCAAGACTTATATCTGTCAGGAGGCAAAGCAACAATATACCAAGCCAGAAGACATATCCATCAAACTCACCTTGCGAGAGAAAGAAATCCTGAAACTGATTGTCGAAGGATATACCATGAAAGAAATCTCGTCTAAACTCTGCTTGGGATTTGAGACCATACACAGCTATACAAAATACCTGCGCGAGAAACTTCATGCCAACAACACAGCCACACTGGTTCGTAAAGCTTTAGAGTATCACCTGGTGTAAAACGGCGTCTCAACAAAACCAAATTAAATACTTTTATTTGCTTTTGTCCCCCCTCCTGGCTCCCCCGTTATCGGGGGAGAGCAACAGCTTGCACTATCTTTAGATTAAGATAGGCGGCGCCTCAACAAAACCAAATTAAATACTTTTATTTGCTTTTGTGTTCGGCTTGCACTATCTTTGTAGTCACAATAAATAAAGAAATAATTAAGACTATGAAGCATATTGGCATTACTTTTATGTTGTGTCTGTGCACTGTGATGGCATGGGCACAGGGCAGAAACCTTGAATTGAACGATGTGTTAAGAGGAGAGTTTACTCCTCGTAACATCTATGGTGTAACCCCTATCCCTGGCGATGGCGAGCACTATTCACAGATGAACCAGGAACGTACACAGGTCATCAAGTATTCATTCAAGACGGGACAACAAGTGGAG
>OMSH01000035.1 GCA_900313715.1 uncultured Prevotellaceae bacterium | reverse complement strand
GTCTGAGAAGCATCGAGGTGGAAGGGGCTACTGGTTTAGCTAACACTAACTACGAAGGCAAGGCACAAGCAGCCATCGAGGCTTTGCATCACGATGACTTTGTGTTCCTGCATGTGGAAGCCAGTGACGAGGCTGGTCACGATGGTGACCTCGATTTAAAGTTGCAAACCATCGAAGACCTCGACCGTCGTATCGTGACACCCATCTATAACGAAGTGAAGCAGTGGGATGAACCCGTATGCATAGCCATTTTGCCCGATCACCCCACCCCTGTGGAGATTCGTACCCACCTGGCTGAACCCGTACCGTTTTTAATTTGGCATCGTGGCATCAAGCCCGATGAGGTACAGGCTTTTGACGAGGTAAGTTGCGTAAATGGCAGCTATGGCTTGCTGAGATACCAAGAGTTTATGAATGAATTAATGAAGATATGAAATACTATAGCACCAATCACCAGACCCCCGATGTTACCCTGCAAGAAGCAGTTGTAAAAGGACTTGCTGCCGACAAAGGTTTATTTATGCCAGAGCGTATCAATACATTGCCGACCTCTTTCTTCGAACAAATGTCACAGATGAGCCTGCAAGAAGTGGCCTACCAGGTGGCACAGGCTTTTTTTGGCGAAGACATTCCTGCCGACAAGTTGAAGCAGATTGTGTATGACACGATGAACTTCAACATTCCGTTGGTGAAGGTAAGCGACAACATCTATTCTTTAGAGTTGTTCCACGGTCCTACCCTCGCCTTCAAAGACGTTGGTGCCCGTTTTATGGCACGCATGTTAGGCTACTTTGTAAGTGGTCAGGATAAATTGGTTAACGTTCTGGTTGCCACCTCCGGTGATACAGGCAGTGCTGTTGCCAATGGTTTTTTAGGCGTGGAGGGCATCCATGTTTATGTGCTCTACCCTAAGGGCAAGGTTAGTCTTATTCAGGAGAAGCAGTTCACCACCTTAGGTAAGAACATCACTGCTTTGGAAGTGGATGGAACCTTCGACGATTGTCAGCGATTAGTGAAGTCTGCTTTTATGGACGATGAGCTGAATGCGCACATGCAGCTCACCAGCGCCAACTCCATCAACGTAGCCCGTTTTCTGCCTCAAGCCTTCTACTACTTCTGGGCAGTGGCTCAATTACAAGATGCCAACATTGTTTGTTGTGTACCCAGCGGTAACTTCGGCAATATCACTGCAGGTTTGTTTGGCAAGCGCATGGGACTGCCTATCAGTCGCTTCATTGCTGCCAATAACCGCAACGACATCTTCTACCAGTATTTGCAGACGGGTCAGTATAGCCCCCGTCCCAGCATTGCCACTATTGCCAATGCCATGGATGTGGGTGATCCCAGCAACTTTGCTCGTGTATTGGCTCTTTATGATAACAGTCATGCTGCTATCTGTCAGGAAATCAGTGGTGCTACCTATACTGATGCCGAGATTGCCGAAGAAATCCGCCGCGTATATGAAACAAGCGGCTACCTGCTCGATCCTCATGGTGCTTGCGGTCATCGCGCATTGCGTGAAGGCCTTCGTCCTGGTGAAACAGGTTTCTTCATAGAAACCGCCCACCCTGCCAAATTCAAAGATACGGTAGAGAACATCATCGGTGAGCCAGTCAGCATCCCACAACGCTTGCAAGACTTCATGAAGGGCACCAAGCAAAGCATTAACATGACTAGCCAATTTGCTGACTTCAAGACATATCTATTAGCAGAATAGAATCGGAACTATAGCCGTGAAATATAAAACAGGCAGGATCGTAGTCCTGCCTGTTTTGTATCTATACAGAATCAATCACTCTTTACTTAGAGGGAATCAATTGCCTGTTCCCCAATTCAAGTCCCAGAAATTAGTTGAATGCTTCGCACGAAGATCTTGGAGCTCCTGCTCAGTAAGACGAGTATATTTCACTAAGTTGTAACGGTAGGCTCTTGAGTCGCTACTATACCTATTCTGCATGTTCATACGAATCATGTAGAAGGAATTATTTTCAAGGCAGATGATCTGGCACCCATCAACAAGCTCTTCTCCGTTTATTTCATAGAATCTATTGGTAGTTTCGTCATATACATACTTTTCTTCATAATACCACGGCGTATTATTGTGGTAGTAGCTGGTGGAGAACACTTGATAGGTGGTATTTCCAAAGTAGAGATGTGACCTGTTTTCCACCTTCTCATCATACTCATATTCATTCTTATTCACTGTTCCATCAGTCTCTATCTGGTGTTCACTCTCACACTTCCAGCCATAGCCTGCGATATATTGACGGAACACGCTCTCTGAGATTTGCTGAAGACCGTTGACGCGCAGTTCTCCTAGTTCTGTATAGGTAAAGCTCAGCTCACTTAGCTTAGCGCCAAACACTTCCTTACCGTTAGATGACTCAAACGACGTTGTAGCTATATATTTGTCAAAATCCACATTGTATTTAGCGATGGCCTGATTCTTCTCAGCATCAGAGAGCCGTTCATACACCTCCACTGAATAGCCTTTCTCACATTTCCCATTAGGATCTGGATACCACCACGTTTCTGATATGGTGGTGATTTGTGAGCCATCAGCAGAAAGTTTCAATATATTGAAAAGTCCGATACATCCCGTCTGGTCATCATAATCCGTCATACTTAAGTAAGTG
>OMSH01000044.1 GCA_900313715.1 uncultured Prevotellaceae bacterium | reverse complement strand
CCAGATATTCATTGCCTTTGTCATCCCATACGTGGCATCCTTTGCCCTTTACTATGTTTACATCGAATAGCGGATATACATCGAATAGATTCATTGCTCAAAATGCGGATGGCTTGAGTTGCAAACCAACCTTTTCTTCTAAGTTAAACATTAAATTCATATTGTGTACGGCTGTGCCGCTGGCTCCCTTCAGCAAGTTGTCTATGCAGGAGATAATCAATAGCTTGTCTCCATGCTTCTCTAAATGAAGCAGACACTTGTTGGTGTTTACCACTTGCTTGAGGTCGATATTCTCGCGTACTACATGTGTGAAAGAGTCGTCTTCATAATAATCTGTAAAGATGCGATAGAGCTCCTCGATCTCCATTTTCGTCTTCACCGTTACCATAGCGAAGATGCCACGAGGGAAATCTCCACGAACAGGAATGAAATCTATCTCGTGGTCAAAGCTCTGTTGCAGCTGTAGGATGGACTGCTTGATTTCAGGCACATGCTGGTGCTGGAAGGCCTTATATACGCTGAGGTTGTTGTCTCGCCAACTGAAATGGCTGGTGGCTTGTGGCTTAACGCCTGCCCCTGTGCTGCCTGTGATGGCAGTTACCATCACGTCGTCATTCAACATCAGGTGTTTGGCAAGTGGCAACAAGGCCAACTGTATGGCGGTGGCAAAGCAACCTGGATTGGCTACATGTTGTGCTGAACAAGTGGCACGACGATTTAATTCAGGCAAGCCATATACGAAATCGTGACTCTCATCTTTCAGACGGTAGTCCATGGATAAATCTATCACCTTCAGCCCTTCGGGTAAAGTGTGGCTCTCCAAGAAACGGCGAGTATCGCCATGTCCCATGCAGAAAAACAATACATCGATGGTATCCAGGGGCAGTTGGTCGGTAAATTCCAAATCGGTATCACCTAACAAACCACCATGAACATCGCTAATCTTGTGACCTGCATTGCTCTGGCTGTTCACGAATGTAATCTCAGCCTCAGGATGGTTAATCAGCAAGCGTATCAGTTCACCGGCAGTATATCCTGCTCCTCCTATAATTCCAACTTTTATCATACTATTAGTTTTCGTAAGGAATAACCAACCACATCACAAGGTAAGCCAGTAAACCAGTACCTGCAAAAATAAGCAGCAGTACAAATACCAGTCGCAAAATAGTTGAGTCAAGTCCGAAATACTTACCCAAACCGCCGCAAATGCCGGCAATCATCTTGTCTGTTCTAGATCTTCTTAATGTCTTTTCCATAATATTATTATTTTAACTCGTCATCAAAATCATGTGACGCATAGAATGCTCTCAGGGCAGTGGATGAAACCTTGATGAAACCTTTGGCATCTTCTGCTGTCCAACCTTTCTGCATCTCACCATATTCACCAAACTTGTTCTTTACCAGGTCGTCTTTGCTCTCCACACCAACGGTAGAGAAACCTAATGGGCGAAGTTCGAGGATGGCGGTGCCGTTTACATTGCGCTGTGAAGTGGTAAGCATCGCCTCGATGTCGCGCATTACAGGTTCCAGATACTGGCTTTCATGCAAGAACATGCCATACCAGTTGGCTACCTGGTCTTTCCAATATTGCTGCCACTTGCTCAATGTGTATTTCTCCAAGAAGCGATGGGCACCGATAATCAGCATAGGGGCAGCAGCCTCGAAGCCTACACGACCTTTGATGCCAATGATGGTATCGCCTACGTGCATATCACGACCAATACCGTATGCCGCACCAATCTCTTCTACTTTCTGAATGGCCTTGATAGGGTCATCATAAACCACATCGTTAACAGCTTTCAACTCGCCTTTTTCAAAAGTAAGGCGCAATTGTTCTGTGCCTTCTTTGGTGCAATGCTTCAGGTAAGCACTCTCAGGCAAACCTTGTGCTGAGTCGAGTATCTCGCCGCCACAGATGCTGGTTCCCCACAAACCTACGTTGTATGAGTATTTCAGTTTGGCGAAGTCGGCAGGAAAACCATTCTTGTTCAGGTAGTCAATCTCTTCCTGACGACTCAAAGCCATATCTCTGGTCAGGGTGATGATTTCCTTTCCAGGAGCCATCACCAGGAAAGTCATGTCGAAACGTACTTGGTCGTTGCCTGCACCTGTTGACCCGTGGGCAATGGCATCTGCGCCAATTTCGTTGGCATAACGGGCGATTGCCAATGCCTGGAATATGCGCTCTGAGCTTACTGAAATAGGGTAGGTGCCATTGCGCAGCACATTGCCATATACCATGTATTTCAGGCTCTTCTCGTAGTATTCGCGAGTCACGTCTAATGTAACATATTTAACTGCGCCTAATTTGTAAGCGTTCTCTTCATTCTGTTTCAGTTGCTCTTCGCTGAAACCACCTGTGTTTGCACTGGCTGCATACACTTCATATCCCTTTTCTTTGGCAAGGTACATCACGGTGAATGATGTGTCAAGTCCACCGCTGAATGCCACAACTACTTTCTTCTTGTCACTCATATTATAATTTTTCAATTTTAAACTTTATACGGGTCTTCCGGATGATCCTTGGGGTCATAAAGCATGGCTGTACAGATGCAGAACTTACGGTTCTTCTCCATCAGAATATGATGATTGATACAGCCTTCACAACCTTTCCAGAAAGCATCATCATCGGTAAGCTGGGCAAAGGTAACAGGTACATAGCCCAATTCAGTGTTCATCTTCATCACAGCTGCACCACTGGTAAGGCTGAATATCTTGGCCCACGGCCAACGCAGACGTGCCAATTTGAATGTGGCATCCTTGATGCGTTTGGCGATTCCATGACCTTGATAGTCAGGGTGTACTATCAAACCTGATGTGGCAACAAATTGCTTGTTGCCCCAGCTCTCAATGTATGAAAAGCCTACAAATTCGTCTCCCTTCAGGGCTATCACCGCTTTCCCTTCCCTGATTTTGGTTGCTACATATTCATGTGTACGCTCGGCAATACCGGTACCACGCACTTTGGCTGCTTCTCTGATTGTATCTAATATGGTGTCCACGTATGATTCATGACTTGGGTCAGCCACCATCACTTCAATCTCATTATTGTCCATATTCATTGTCTTTATTGTTTCCTTGCATATTCGGGAATACTTCTTCCAGTATTTCCATTACTTGGTTTTTTGTCAGACGACTGGATGTAACCATCATGATGGTATCGTCACCGGCAATGGTACCTAACACACCTTCGGGCTTTTTGTTGTCTATATCATAAGCCATACCACTGGCATATCCTGGACGTGTATGAATCACGGCAATATTCGCAGCCACGTCAACTGATACGAAACCATTGGCATTCAGCATGTCACTAACTCGCTGACGTGTCTGGCGCCTATACATCACATCATTGGGTAATACATATACATAATTACCTTCCAGGTTGGCAGCTTTGGCAACTTTTAATTGCTTCAGATCTCTCGACAGTGTTGCTTGGGTCACGCTGAAGCCTTCTTTCTGCAGTTCCTGCATCAGGTCTTCCTGCAAGCGTATCTCTTGGCTCGAGATGATCATTTTGATGGTTCCTAATCTGTCAGCTTTCTTTTTCATGTGAATAAATATTCCAAATTCGATGCAAATATACGGTGTATTTTTGAAATTATATGCATTCTTTCTTTCTTTTTTTTAGTCTCATATGCTTTTTTTTGTAATAGAGAAACAAAAGCACCGGTTAGACGATGCTTTTATGATGTGGTCATGATAAAAAGAGTTTTTCGCTTAGCAGAGGTTGCAGTTGATGATGTATTCGATGAATTCACGTACAGCTCCTTCGCCTCCCTTGTTTGAGCAAATGTAGTGGGCCATATCCTTTACTTGCTGGCAAGCATCTGAGGGACATCCGATAATACCACATTCTTTCATGCAAACGATGTCGAGGATGTCATCCCCAATATAGGCAACATTCTCTTTATGGCAATCATATTTCTTCATGAGGTCTTTCAGCGTGTTCAGCTTGTCGTGTTTGCCTTGATATAGTTCTTCGATGTGTAGTTCCTTGGCTCTGTTTTCCACGATGGTGGATGTTCTGCCTGTTATGATAGCAGGGACAATACCATGGGCTGGCAACATTTCATTGATGCCATATCCATCACGTATATTGAACGACTTAAAAAGCTCTCCAGTAGGTCCCATGTTGATTTTACCATCGGTAAGCGTACCGTCAACATCCATCACAAAAAGTTTTATCTTATTAACCATTTCTTATTCTCCGCACTCATGCTTAATGTTGTCAATGATATCCTTATAGGAACCGCGATGGCCGAAGAGCGAGGATGTGCCCAGCACAAAGCCGTCGATATTCTGCTTACTCCATTTCTTCATTCTCTCCAACGAGCAGGCTCCATCAACAATGATTTCAATGTTATACTTGTCCTTGAGGGTTATGAGTTTTTCCAATTTCTTGTCAACATGAGGCAGATAAAGGTGTCCTGCATTACCAGGCTTTACCCCCATAACGAGCACGTGGTCAACGAGTTCATAATACTTCAGAAGACTTTCTATTGTAGCTTCTGGGTTAATGACAATGCCTGGCATCAAACCTGTTTCACGGATTTTCTTAATGACCCTTAACGGGTTACGGTCAGAATCGGGATGAATATAGATAATGTCCACACCTGCATCGGCAAACAGTTTGATGTAACGTCCTGGTTCCCGAACCATCATGTGAAGTTCAGTCACAAGCGAAGTATTTCTGCAAACCGACTTCACGTCTCCCAAGCCCAATGCAAAGTTGGAAACATATTGACCGTCCATGACGTCTAAGTGTAATCGGGTAGCGCCTGCAGCTTCAAGACTTAACGCCTCTGCCTTGAGGTTGTCGAAGTTGGCACACATTAAAGATGGTGAGTATATCATAAACAATCCTCCCTCATTTTCGATACAAAAGCTAATTCTACTTGATGCGTCTCCAGTATTTCTCCTGGCCACAAAATAATGGTGGAGCCGGCAGGTACTTGGATCCCCTCGGAGTTGAGTGTTCCAATTACCAGGGTAAAACATTCAAGTGTGTTGCTTCTGTTTACATATTGTTCGATGCCTTTAATTAACTTAGTAGTATAGGTTTTTTCTTTAATTTCATCTTGGCCATATGTCATAACCTTGGATTTCAAATTGATATCCAAGGCACTGGTGGCTTTGGTAATATGAAGTTCACGTTTGTCGCCATGTTCATCAACTCTGTCGTAGTCATAAAAGCGATAGGTGAAGTCGGCTCCTTCCTCTATCTCAAATACGAGGCTTCCAGCAGTGATGGCATGAAGGGTTCCTGGTTCCACAAACACATAGTCGCCTACCTTAACGGGCAGGGTGTCTGCCATTTCCATGAATTGACCTCTTTGTATCATTAATTGCTCTTCTGTCTCATTACTGCATGTGCAACCATTGATAATGGTACCAGATTGTGGAGCTTCGATAAAATACCACGATTCTCTTTTCCCCCTTGCCTTGTGTTCCAGCTTGTTGGCTGCCTCATCATTAGGATGTACTTGAATGCTCAAGTTCTGACATGCTTCTGTCAGAGCCAGTGTGAGTGGGAAAAACTCATATTGAGAGAGATTGAAGTCTTCTTTAAATGAGGGGAATACATCATTTAAGCACTTGTCTTTACAAGTGCCGTTGAGGATTTTATTAGAGATTCCCTTGCGGCAATACAAAGAATACAGGTGGCCAATGGTATTGCCTTCAACTCCTGTATATTGACTTATCTTGGGACCTCCCCAGATGGTATTATGAACAATTCGCTCTAAAATCAGCATATGTCTTTATTCTAAAGTAATTTCTCTAATACGCATGATCTGGCTCAGTAATTGCTCCAAATTGTCAATCTGTAACATGCAACTGCCATCACACAGTGCCACCGATGGATCGTTGTGCACTTCCATGAAGAGTCCGGACAGGACACCAGTAGCCACAGCAGCCTTAGCCAAATAGGGTACATATTCACTTTTGCCACTGTTGCCGTAGTTAAAGCCTCCACCACTGATTTGGACGCTATGAGTAGCATCAAAAAGCACAGGATACCCCAATTTTGCTAATCTGACAAGTCCTGTCATATCAACCACCAAGTTGTTGTAACCAAAGCAGTTGCCACGTTCGCAGAGCATGAAGTCCTTGCAGCCAAAATACTCCATTTTGCTAACTACGTTGTTCATTTCTTCTGGGCTGGAAAACTGAGCCTTCTTTATGTTTACAGTCTTGCCACTTTCAGCAGCAGCCTTTAGCATGTCTGTCTGTCGGCACAAAAAAGCAGGTATTTGAATGATATCAGCAACTTCTGCCACTGGTTTTGCCTGATATGGCTCATGGATATCGGTAACAATCTTGACACCCACTTCTTTTTTAGCTCTTTCAAGAATGCGTAAACCCTCTTCAAGTCCAGGCCCTCTGTAGTTGCTTGCTTTCGTGCGGTTGGCTTTGTCCCATGAGGCTTTGAAATAAAAGTCTATGTCAAATTTACCAACGATAGTATTCAATGCTTCTGCCATGAACAAAACATTGTCTTCTGATTCAATGACACATGGACCAGCAAGTAGTTTGAATTTTTTTTCTTTCATAAACTCGTATAATGCTTATCGAGACAAATGGATTATCTAATAGTTTGGCAAAGGTAATAATAAAAACTACAAAAAAAGCCGACTTTTCTTGTTTTTTGTTGTCATTAACGAAAAGAGACGGATTTTGTGCTTTTTTGCCACAATGAGGTACTTTTGTTCATTTTTACTAAAAAGTGGCAGTTTTTGTTGGTTTTTGTGTAAATGAGGCGGTTTTTGTTTGTTTTTGGCGTAATTAAGCCGTTTGTAGTTCGCTTTTGCAAAACAGGGGCACTTCTTGTTTCTATTTAGCAAATCTGGATGGCCAGGTCAGATCGTTATCCTTCATCCTCGTTATGTATTGTTGGATAATCGCCTCCATCTGTTGCTGCATAAAAGGCAGTTGTGAAAAATGGTCTTTCTTTTCTAATAAGTTATTTTTTAAGGAGAAGTCCTTTTTATATTCATAAATACCAATAAGTCGGTTACCGCTATATTCAATCATCAGATCATCGAGATAGAACATTGAGTTGCCGTTTCTGTCATTGAAGACATAATTTACATAATTCTCACTATTGTCGAAAACGTCTTTGCCAAATGAGAAGAATGGTTTCTGATAGTTGAGCAGTCCTAGCAGAGTGGGGGTGATGTCCGTTTGTTGTATAAGTCTTGTGGTATCGAATTTCACAGGGAGTTGTCCTCCTGGCGTATAGAAGAAGATAGGAATCAGGAAACGCCCCATCTCGTTATTATAATCTTCACGACTGCTCACTCCGCAATGATCGGCTGTAAAAACAAAGATAGTGTTCTCGAACCAAGATTTGTCTTTTACTTGCTTGAAATACTGTTGAATGGAGTAGTCGGCATAGCTGATGACCCTGTGCATAGGTATGTCACCGCGAGTAAAGGTGTCCTTGTATTGGTCTGGGACCTTGTAAGGCTCATGACTTGATGCGGTGAATACTGTCAGGAAGAATGGTTGTCCTTCTTGAGCTATTTGGTCACATTGTTGAGCAAAATACTTAAGATAAGGCTCATCGAAGATGGCCCAGGTACCATCAAAATCTTTGTTGTTATCATATTCATCCATGCCATAGTACGTCTCAAAACCTATTGAGTTGGTAAATCCTTTGAACCCCAAGGTCGTATTGGGAGCACCATGGAAAAATGCGGTAGTATATCCTTCTTCCTTTAACATCTCAGGCAATCCCTGAAGCGTGTTGTTGGAGTAAAAATAATAACAATAAGGGTTGATATAGCGGGGAATGCCGGCAAAAGTGGCTGGCATGCAGTCAACTGAACGGATACCGTTGGCGAAGCTATATTCAAAACTATAGCTTTTACTTGCCAGCGAGTCCAAGAACGGCGTATATCCTTGGTAATTGCCCCCATCCTTATCTTTGTTATAGAATCCCGTATATTCCATTGAAAAACTTTCCATCAGGAATACGACTACATTCATACGATTCATTTCTCCACCCTTAGGATGTTTATTTTTAATGGGGTTGAAGATGTTGTCCAGTTCTTCTTTGGCAAAGAAACCAGGATCTTTGTATCCTGTTTTGTGGGCAGTAGTGATCAGTGTAAATGGGGTATTCAGCACAATGGCTGCTTCAATTGGTTTCTTACAATAGATGTCAGCTGAATCTTGCCGCATAGGATGCATTTTCAGTCCCAATCCACCACGTGCGCCACCAATTACCAAGATGGTTGCAATGACAAACAATGTACTATGCAAAAGATAATATACCTTGTTAGACGGATAGGTAGATAAGGGGCGGTCTTGTTTGATAGGATTGTAATACAAAAGAACAATAACGGCAATCATAGCTATGCCAAATAGCCATACAGTCCAATAGTTAGTAATGCTGTTCAATAAGATGGTGCCAAGGTTGTTTTCTCCTCCGAATTCTGAAAAAATGGTAGAGGTGGTTCTTCTGCCACCAAATTCAAAATACACGATGTCTGCAACATTTACGGCTATTCCTAAGGTGTTGACAATGATAAAAATGATTTTCACGATTCGCTGGTACCAAACGGTTTCCCGGCTTTTTAGCGGCAGGAATTGTAGCAAGATACAAAGCATGTTCAGGTAACACAAGGCACTGATGTCGAAACGCAATCCCCCTAAGCATATTGTCATCATGTCATGGAAGGTAACATCAGGGAAGTTACTGATGTTCATGTAATAGAAAACCCATCTTGACAACATATATACTATCATCAGTAACAGAAAGTTCACTGCCATGATGAAGCCTGGTTGTTTCCTTATCGATGCTATCTTTGTACTCATACTACCTTCATTAATCGCCATTATTACCAAAATCTTTTGATGGCGCAAAATTACATCTTTTTTGTCAAAATTATGTCTCTTTTTTTTATTAATTTGATTAACATTGCCGATTAATCATTATCTTTGCAAAAATGAATAAACCTTTATCTAAATATCATGAAAGACAGTTTTTTTGCAGTAGATTTGGGAGCTACCAGTGGACGTACCATCTTGGGAACTTTCGGGGCTGAAGGTTTAGAGATGGAGGTAGTG
>OMSH01000037.1 GCA_900313715.1 uncultured Prevotellaceae bacterium | reverse complement strand
TTCTACGACAAGCTCAAGAGCATCTCCAAGGGTTATGCCTCCTTCGACTACCACCCCAACGGTTTCCGTCCTTCTAAGCTCATCAAGCTCGACATCCTGCTCAATGGCGAGCCTGTCGATGCCCTCTCCACCCTCACCCACGAGAGCAACGCCTACGACCTGGGACGCCGTATGTGTGAGAAGCTGAAGGAGCTCATCCCCCGCCAGCAGTTCGATATTGCCGTACAGGCCGCCATTGGTGCCAAGATCATTGCCCGTGAGACCATCAAGCAGGTACGCAAGGACGTTACCGCCAAGTGTTATGGAGGTGACGTGAGCCGTAAGCGCAAGCTGTTGGAGAAGCAGAAGCGAGGCAAGAAGCGCATGAAGCAGATTGGCAATGTGGAAGTGCCACAGAAGGCCTTCCTCGCCGTGCTGAAGCTGGATTAATGATCACAAACACAGCAGGGACAGTTTTTTGTACCCTGCTGTGCCTTTTATGGTGCCATATTCCTTTATCAACTCAAAATGCTGGTAGTCTTTGCGGGTGAACCAGTCACCACACTCGAAGCCATCCTCGGTGAAGAGCTTGAAGCAAAGACCATCGCGGTTAATTATGTAAGAGAAATCCCAATTGCGACTGCAGTATGCCCCAGCCGTAGTGGACTGTATAAATAGTGAACCTTCTTCACGAACCTTAGAATACGAATTTTATAACGTATTGATGTCCAAAAACTTGCCCCAGCAGATTTTCATAAAAAAGCAGCGTTTTTTTATACAAATCGCAACTTAGAAAATTATGATAAGATCATGGTGAGCATAGCGTATACAATCCACAATCTTCATTACTGCCCAATGTTGTACTTTGACAATAATTCTCTGAAAGCTTTTTCTTCAGCCGACTCTTTTACATTATTTTCAGCCCCAAGCATCCTTGCCGTTGCATGATTTCTCAGCTCAATAAACCTGCGTGCCTGAGGTGTCCATTCCAAGTACTCATAAGCGTGAGGGACACCTGGTTCCATATAGAACTCTATGAAAACACCAGCCTCCATCAGCTTCTGAGCATAGGTCATGTCTTCATCACAGAAAAGATCAAGGCTGCCTACAATCATGAAGGTCTCAGGCAATCCTTTCAGCTGTTCAACGGATGCAACAGCTGGTGAAAAATAGATCATTTCCTCATCGGAAAGCTCCTTGTCCTGGCCTTCAATCAGCTTTCCCCATCCAAAGACGTTATTCTCCTTTGTCCAAACACACCCCCCGGCATATTCGTTCTTGTAAATATCCTTTTCACCACCAGTACGATAGTCAAGCATTGGATAAATCAGCACCTGTCCCTTCAGAGGAACCTTTCCTTTGTCCTTGTTATAAAGAGCGAGGCGTGCGGCCAGTCCACCACCGGCACTCTCTCCCTCAATGACAATATTATCAGGAGCTACATTTAACTCTTCCGCATGCTCAAAAGCATAAAGAAGTCCTGCATATACCTGTTCAAGCTCCATGGGATATTTGTAATAAGCATCCAGGGAAAGTGTATAGTCAGGGGCAATAACCGTGGCACCGCTCCCATCAGCCACGCCCTGTATTTTCGATTCATCCATGCTCACATTTCCAAAATGATAGCCACCCCCGTGAATGAAATAGACAAGCGGTGTTTTCTCCCCCTCTTTGTAATTTGACGGACGGAAAACATACATGTTTACCTTCTCATTCCCTACGACAATGGTCAGTTTCCTGGCGTTTTGGGGTTCTTTCCCCTCTACGTCCAAATCTACATTTGATGTCCCCACAGGTATCGTGATGCCATCAATCAACTCATATCCCTTAGCAAGGAGATTTGCGCCTTTCGTTTTCATATTTTCATTTTTTAATTCATCTTTTTCCACAGATATTCACCTCACTCGGCTTGTTATGGCTGAAACCTTCATGCACTGCCATCAGCAAATCATTGTCGAATATCAGGAAGTCTGCATCCTTGCCTACTTCGACAGAGCCTTCTTAGTCTCAATGCCAAGCTGTTTGGAGCGTATCCGAAGAGTTATTGACCTATTGGTACTAAGGCAGGAAACGGAACTTCACTGATACGGGGGCATGGTCACCCAGAGAGGTCTTACCGTCGGCACGCACATAAGTGGCACTGTCAATGCAGAACGAAAGAGGCTTCAGCTGCGGACCACCCTTAGGATTGATGTAGATGATCTTGTCGAGTGTCTGTCCTTTGAGAGCCCATGTCGTAGAACCAGGATCGTTGGTGACAGGACCTTCCACCATAGCAGGGAACTTGCCGTCACGCTCCAATGTAACCCACGCATCGCCTACCGTGGCACGGCCCGTCTGCTCGATGACATCGATAAACTGTGAGCAGATGCTGTCGCGCTCATAATAGCTATTCAGGTCGCCCGTGACAATGACAGGACGACTGTCGAGATGAGCCAGGATATGGTCACGCAACTGGCGCCACTGCACCATACGAGCCCGGCGGTCTTTGCCATCCTCACCTTTTACCTCGTCTTTCCCGTCGCTGGCATCCATGTGCATGTTGTAAACCAACACGTGGTTGCCGCCACTGAGTGTAACATCATACGAACGGAAGCCCTTGCGTACCATCGTGTCCCATCCGTGGTCGATGAGACCAAAACCAGCATTCCAGCGCACACTGTCCTCACGGGCAACTTGCAGTTTAGGCGACCAGAAGGCTGTGAGACCGTCAATATGGAATATGCCCTCTAACTCTTCACCTTGGCTAAGCCGGTCAAAAGCCTGTTCCACATCGATGCCGCCACCCCAGATATCATGTCTGTAGCCAGCAGAATCGAAAGGAGCTGTGAGTTCGGCATGGTAGTTGAAGTTCTCTTGGGTAAGGATGATATCGAAATTCTTGTTTATCAAATACCTCGCGATGACGGGAGAGAACTCCTCCGCAGGCCCTTCAGTGTTCACGTCGAAAAATAATATCTTTTTGGGCATGCCATCAACGTTGAGGGTAACCAGGGTGAATGCTTCACCTTTAGCAATATTTTCTACGACTGCTGTCTGTTCAGCATTGGCCGATGTGAGTACATTCGACCCGCGGCAAATGACGGTTTGACCATTGACAAGCTTGGTTTCCCAGCCATAAAGAGTAACAAGATTACGCACGTCACCACCCGTAGAGCCATCGGCACGGGTATGCGCCAGTTCGACGATCCCACTGCCGTCAGTTGCCTTCAGGGTAAGAACACCGTTACTGTCAATCCGCCAAGTGAAGCCAGCTTCATCAGGACCGCCAACTACCACCAGGGGATTATCATAATGGCCTTTGTCGAAGGCACCCGCATACAAGCACCCCGTATGGTCGTCGTTTACCTGCATGGCCAACACGACACTGGTGAATGCCTCGCCGGTATCCTCCACTTTTCCTGCAAAGTCAAATTCCTCGTACCATAGGCCTATTAAACTCGCCTCCATCTCCTCCTGAGAGGGAAGCGCGAAGTCGTCAGAATTATTTGTACAGGCACTCATACCTAACATGAGCCATACGGCTACAAACACTGCAAAAAATTTTAGTTTCATCATCATATTTTTACACTAGTGTCCACTAAAAATGGACGAGTAAAAAAAATAAATTAGGTTCACTTTGGGGATCTTCATAAAGGTAACAATGGACTTTACCTTGCCAAGGATATGCTTTAATGGGAGCGCCCTTTTCTTTCATATCCTTGATATCCATACGCAATTGCCTCATTTGAATCGGACTGCCATTATGCTTATCCAATGCATCGTTGACAATTGCCAGAAGGTCATCAAGTCTAACACCTCATATCTTAGTTGTGCGTTCTAATTGGTAGGCATATTTCCTCATCCTTCATTTGTGACTGATTCTGAAATAATCGAGTACGGCTTTATAATAATCCTGTGCCGTGAGGCAGGTGTCAGTGAGATAGCCGTTAATATGCCCCCACTCGCGCAAGCCACGGTAGTAAAACAATTTCAGCTCGTCAGTGATGATGAATGGTACAATGCCACTACGCAAGCACTCCTTGAACATGACGAGACGCCCCACGCGTCCATTGCCATCCTGGAAGGGGTGTATCTTCTCGAAACGAACATGGAAGTCGAGGACATCTTCCAACGTATGTGACAACTGAGCATTATAGCTTGCTATCAGACGTTGCATGCTTTCATGCACTCGCTCTGGCTCGCAAGTAGCCTCACCTCCCACCTCGTTGGGCAAGCGTTTGTAGTCGCCCACTGCAAACCAATCTTTGCTGCTGTCAGATGTGCCTGTCTTCAATATGCCATGCAGCGTTTTCACCAACTCTTCCGAAAGTGGTTCTTCAGCCTTATCTATAATCAGGTCGATACAACGGAAATGATTTACTGTCTCAACAATATCATTCACATTCAGTGTAGCATCAGCAGTCACACCAATGGTATTTGTCTCAAAGATATAGCGTGTTTGCTCGTGCGTCAATCTACTACCCTCGATGTGGTTGGAATTGTAGGTCAGGTCTATCTGTGTCTTGTGATAGATGCCTCCTTTCATCTTCATCGCCTTCTGTTCGCGAAGGGTAGCAAGCAGTGGTATAATTTTGCTTTCCATAATCATTACGCTTGTATTACGAATACATCTCCTTTAACCTACAAATATAACTATTATTATTCATATACCAATAGAATAAAGCCGTTTTTCGTTATAAAATTAAACTATGCGTACGATGTCAACTTTCTCAGGAAAAGAGTCAACCAACTCAGGAAAGG
>OMSH01000068.1 GCA_900313715.1 uncultured Prevotellaceae bacterium | reverse complement strand
TCGTCGCCTCGCTCACCTCTGGCCCAAAATTCAAGTGAGCGGGCCCCTGTGAGATTCATACCCTGACCCTCTATGCGTCCTTCGTTAGGGCGGGGCTCATTCTCTCCCGGAGGCTGCCAGCCGTTCAAAAACAGCCAGCCACCCCAATCATTCGCCTGAGTAAACTGTTCGCAGCGTATGCAGCTATCTCCTCCATGGGGATTATTCTGCCAGTTTTCATTCATGGTCAGCACAAGGCTGTCATCAAAGCCGGCCATCTTCGCCCTCTGGGTAAAATGGTTTTCGGTATCACCGAAGTCACGATAGACGTAAATCCTGTGATCCGTGGCGCTGAGTGCATCGGACAGAGCCCTGAGTGCGTCATCCCTTGAGGCATTAAAGCGACTATAGTCCGCTTTACAACTAGTCGTGACGGATACAACAAAAAGGCAGAGCAGTAATAATACGGACATGATTCTTTTCACTTTTATACCTCCTTCACTACGCCCCATATTTCCGGGGCATTTTGTTTTGACGATACCTAATTATAGGTTTGCGGGGTAATAAGTAAGAACCTCCCATATGTGTATTATTCACTAATTCATAATAATCCAATAATAAATTACATAATTACGAATTTTCGAATTTTAATCCGTATAAAGGCTTACGATTGATTATCTTTTCTTAAAAAGAAGATAAAATTATGTATTTGATAACTAAAAATTCACATATACTGAATAATTGCCCAATCTAACGTTGCCAATCTGCAGAAGCATGTATAGAATCTATGGTATAAAAACGAATAATACAGATTAATGCAAGAAAGGAGGGAATTATGGATTATAAACAGAACGCTTCTAAAGATAAAAGCTTCAGTGCAGATTATTGGGAAATTGTTCCTTCAAATCTTAAGCGTCTGATCGTTCAGAACAAAACCTCACAAAAGAGACTGGCCCGGGAGATGAACATAACCGAATCTGCTATGTCGGGATATTGCAAAGGAAAGAGCATGCCCGGAGTCGAGTTCTTTGTAAAGCTTAAAGAACTGTATGGCATTTCTATAGATGACTTTCTTACCAAATATGTTACTCCGTCCTCTATTTCTCAGCCGGATTATTCTCAGAACAATACTCTTACAGAAACGTATCGCAAGTACTGCGGATCCTACTATGTTTACTACCTCAACACAGGCAGGCACAAAAGCAAAGAAGATTCAGCCCCGGCAAACTCTATCATTTACGGAGTTCTATACATCTATGAAAATCCATCAGCTCTCGGAATCCCGGAATTCAGCTGCGCTGCTATACTGGGAATCAAAAAAAGAGAAGAAGCACAGCTCATCAAAGATACCCTCGACAGATTCACAGTTCCTGCAGATTCCATCAACTATTTAGAGAAAGATTATGGCGACAATGCTTACTACGGAAGTTTTGATATCACCAATGATCACGCTTTCATCAATATGGGTGATGGAATTGCAGATAAAGCGCTCCTGATTCTTCACCACCCTAAGATACTCAAGAAAGAATACATCGGTGGTCTTTGCACAATCAATTCTGTTTCCAAAGGGAGAAAAAAAGACCCTGTAATTCAATTCATGGGGCTTTCGAGATATCCTTTATCAATTTCCGCCGAGGAGATTCATCACAGTCTCCTTCTTGACCATCCAAGCCTTACTGCGGAAGATGACACCGAAGTCCTGATAGAAACGGTTAAACGCCTCTATTGTATAGAAGATGAAAAATCTTCCTCTTTATCAGAACGTCAAAAATCAATTATCGTCAGATCCAACCTTGAAATGTTTATCCAAAAAAGTTTAGAAGCCAACATATTCAGATGCGGGAAAATATCCGGCGATGACGACGATGATTGGTATCACATCATTAAGTCTTCTATTGCTCAGGAATGATAATCACTTCTGAGCCTAAGTTGTTCCATCAGTTGATAGCGAGGTGTTTATATGTCTTATAGGTTAGAAGTTACATACAATGACATCATGAATATCTATACCCAAAACCATAAGGTCGGGAATAAGCACGACATTAAGAAGGCGTACGAGTTTGCCGCCGAAAAGCACGCCGGCGTACTTCGAGGTTCGGGTGAACCTTATATCAACCATCCCCTCAGAGTGGCGAGGCTTGTTGCGGAATGGGGCTTTGAAAGCGAAGTTATAATAGCATGCTTTCTTCATGACGTAGTGGAGGATTGCGATGTTTCTCTTTCTTATATTGAAGAACAGTACGGCTCCAATGTAGCTGACATCGTGGATACCGTAACCGCACTTAGCGACAAGGACTTTACTGATTACACACCATCAAAAGAACAGCTCGATTTACTGTCAGATGCGCGTTTGCAAAAGAAGATGAGTCTTCCCGCCCTCTATGTAAAAATCGCGGACAGAATCGATAATCTGAATACTCTTTTCGGTGTCAAAGAAGAGAAGCGTATTCCAAAAGCAGAACACACCAGGGAAATTATCATACCCCTCGCAGCAAAGGCGAAGGCTTATCGTTTTGTATCAGAACTTGAAGAGTTATGCTTCCAGGTAGAACACCCTATAAGAAATGAAGAAATACTAGCTCGGTATAACCGGCTTTGTTCGGAAAACAGGAGAAGCCTCCAGCAATCCCTGAGAGTCATCTCAAATGCATTCACTACTGAGCAAAACTCCGATGACAACCTGAAACAGTTTCTTCGACATGTTGTTGATTTCTCATATTCGGAAAGAACTGCTGTAAGTATATTTAAGCACATCAGCCAAAATGCCGATAATATCAACAATTGCGACCGACTCATTTCAAAAAAGAACACTCCCCTGTATGACATGACCCTTGTGGTCAGTGATGATCTGTCAGATAAAAACTCTGTACTCAAGCCAAACGATATATTCTTCAACTGTTTCGAAAACGTCCTGTTGAAGGAGGGATTCTATCTCCTTGAGAGTTGTCCTTCTTCGGAACTGCTCACCAGCTACTTCCTCATTTCAGACAAGATGGATAATCTATATCGTTTTTATGTAAGAACAGCAACAGAGCAGCTTAGGTTCATGTACGGCAATATCATCGACGAAAACGGTGTGCTGTCAATTAGCGATGTGGACGAAATTGAACCCCGGGATACATATAACGAAAAAATAAGAGTATTTAGAAAAGACGACTCCTTCATGATGATAGATAAAGGCGCAACAGTCCTTGACTTCGCATTTCATATACACGGTGAACTCGGATACCACTTTGACTATGCTATGATAGATGAATCAAAGACACATCTGCCGAAGCATACCCGTCTGAACGAGGGAGATAAGATTACAATCATTGCCAATGAAGCCATTACTCCTGACATCTCATGGTTTAAGCAGGTCAAGACAAACAAAGGTGTCGCATTTCTTGTAAAATACTTCTCCAGAAAGGAAAACCTTGAAAAACTGATCAGTTTCTGATGTTTATGCTGTTTCTATTTAACCGTCACCTTGACCTGCTTTGACACGCCGTTGTGTGCAATGACATAGACGACGCATGTGCCCTTGGTCTTGGCTTT
>OMSH01000167.1 GCA_900313715.1 uncultured Prevotellaceae bacterium | reverse complement strand
TTCACAAAGCCCCTCGTTTTCAGTTTTCAATAGGTATTAGTTTTTTAAGGTAAAAAGATTGTTTTCAGGATAACGATGCAAATTAAGCCCTTTTATATTTATTATGCAAATAAAAAAATATGTCTTAAAACATGTTTTCTGCATTAATGTTTCCACTTACCAGAAATATTGATTACTTTTGTAGCAGTATTAACAGCTAACACACCTATATATAATATGGCAGAAATTAAGAAAGAAGAAACAGGCGAAAAAAAGAGCTTGAATTTCATTGAACAGATAGTAGAAAAAGACCTGGCTGAGGGCAAGAACGGAGGTAGAATTCAGACACGCTTCCCACCTGAGCCAAATGGTTATTTACATATAGGACATGCCAAGGCCATTTGCCTGGACTTCGGCATAGCAGCCAAATATGGTGGCGTTTGCAACCTGCGTTTTGACGACACCAACCCCACTAAAGAGGATATGGAGTATATTGACGCCATTAAGGAGGACATCAACTGGTTGGGATTCCAATGGGCAAATGTTTATAATGCTTCCGACTACTTCCAGCAATTGTGGGACTTTGCCGTGATGCTGATCAAGGAGGGTAAGGCTTATATTGACGAGCAGACCTCTGAGCAGATTGCCGCACAGAAGGGCACCCCTACCCAACCTGGTACTAATAGTCCTTATCGCGACCGTCCTATAGAGGAGAACCTGCGTTTGTTTGAGATGATGAACACAGGCGAAGTGGAAGAAGGCAAGATGGTGCTGCGTGCCAAGATTGATATGGCGAGCCCTAACATGCACTTCCGCGATCCTATCATCTATCGCGTAGTGAATCATCCGCACCCACATACTGGCACCAAATGGAAAGCATATCCTATGTATGACTTTGCCCACGGACAGAGCGACTATTTCGAGGGGGTAACTCACTCGCTCTGCACATTGGAGTTTGTGCCCCATCGTCCATTATATGATTTGTTTGTTGATTGGGTAAAGGATGGTAAAGACCTGGATGACAACCGCCCTCGTCAGTATGAGTTCAACAAGTTGAACTTAAACTATGTTTTGCTAAGCAAGCGTAACTTACTAATACTGGTAAAGGAAGGTTTGGTGAATGGATGGGACGACCCTCGTATGCCAACCCTCTGCGGCTTCCGTCGTCGTGGTTATTCACCTGAAGGTATCCGCAAGTTCGTAGATAAGATTGGATATACCACTTTTGACGCACTGAACGACTTTGCTTTGTTGGAGAGTGCTGTGCGTGAAGATCTGAACATTCGCTCTACACGCGTTTCTGCTGTGTTACATCCTGTGAAGCTGATTGTGACCAACTATCCTGAGGGTAAGGTGGAAGAGATGGAAGCTATCAACAACCCAGAGAATCTGGAGGAAGGAACGCATCAGATAGAGTTCAGCCGTGAATTGTGGATGGAACAGGAAGACTTTATGGAGGACGCTCCGAAGAAATATTTCCGCATGACACCAGGTCAGGAGGTACGTTTGAAGAATGCTTACATCGTGAAATGCACAGGATGTAAGAAGAACGAAGCAGGCGAAGTGGTAGAGGTGTATTGCGAATACGACCCGGAGAGCAAGAGTGGCATGCCTGGTGCCAACCGTAAGGTGAAGGGCACCATTCACTGGCTGAGCTGCAACCACTGTCTGGAAGCTGAGGTTCGCCTATATGACAGATTATGGAAGGTGGAGAATCCTCGTGATGTGATGCAGCAGATACGCGATGAGCAGAATTGCGACGCTTTGACTGCCATGAAGCAGATGATTAATCCAGACTCGCTGGAGATTCTGCCCAAGTGCTATATTGAAAAGTTCGTACAGGGCATGAAACCTCTGACATACTTGCAGTTCCAGCGCATTGGCTATTTCAGTGTGGACAAAGACTCTACTCCTGAAAAGATGGTGTTTAACCGAACCGTAAGTCTGAAGGATACTTGGGGAAAGATTAATAAATAGAAACTAAATGGCAAAAAGAAATCCGCTGTCGGACAACGAGAAAAGACTGAACAATTTGGCACGTGACTATGAAGCAATGCGTGCCGGTGGGGAGTCTGTATATATGGAGCCAGATGACTTGGCTGACCTCTGTCTGTGGTATGACAACAACCACTACCCTGAGAAATCGGACGAGGTGATGGAGTATGCCCTGAGCATGTACCCCAACTCTACAATGCTCCAGATAGAACAGGCCTACCGTTATCTTGACAAAGGAGATATTGACTCTGCCATCATACTATCCAACCAGATTGAGGATGATATGACGGGAGATTTGCAATTGCTCAAGGCTCGACTGCTGATAGAAAATGAGGAATATGAGAAAGCTGACGAGTTGCTGAATTCGTTCCCTCCAGAGGATCTTGACCCCATTATGGTGGCCAATATGTATATGGAGACTCATTTCTCGGAAAAGGCAATTGACTGGCTGAAGCAACATGGGCAAGGCTTAGAGGAGGAAGAAGACTACCTGTCGATACTCATGAACGCCTATTGCTATATGGGCAAGTATGAGGAGTCTGTCGAGATATGCGAGAAACTGATAGACAAAGATCCGTTCTCGGCACACTACTGGCTTAGTCTTGGCAGATGCCTGTTGGCTCTTGGAGAATACAATAAAGCACTGGATGCCTGCGATTTCTCCATTACTAACGACGAAGATATGGGAGAGGCCTATCTGACCCGCTGTAATCTCTTTGCCTTGTTAGGCAACAAACAAAAGGCCAAGGAGAACCTAAAGCAAGCCATCAAATTGCATGCTGTTGCCCCAGGTGATATGAATGAGATGGATCTTGCGCTGTTACTCGATCAGGAAAAGGCAGAGGATGCCATCAGGCTGATGAACTTCTACCTCAGATATCTGGACCTTACTGAAGAACAGCGCGTCAACACCTATTTCCGTTTAGGCGTGTGTTATGCTCATATAAGATGGGACAAAAATGCTTTTGATTATTTCGACAAAGTCTTGGCTCTCAGGCCCAACGATGCGGAAGTATTGACGCAGAAGGCTGTGGTTTACATGAATCAAAACGACTTTGATGCTGCCTTAGAGCAACTGCAATTAGCTGTAGAGCATGAGCCTGAACGCAATTACTTGTACAGGACAATGGGCATCCTCTCTTTGCTAAAGAAGAGGTATGACGATTTCAGGAAATATAGCGCACAGAGCGATGAGCCACTGACAGAATATGAGATAAACGAGGCCATCAATATGGTGGAAAACAGTGACGAAGTGTCCATCAATTATTTGATGGAAAGCATGAGGAATAATTTAAGATACTAAAACTGAACATGGAATCTGTTGCATTTATACAATGGTGTCTCGACCACCTCAACTATTGGACCATCACTTTGCTGATGGCGATAGAGAGTTCGTTCATCCCCTTCCCTTCAGAAGTGGTGGTACCGCCAGCTGCCTGGAAATCAGCCAGCGATAGTGGCATGAATGTTTTTTTAGTGGTGTTCTTTGCCACTTTAGGAGCAAACATTGGGGCACTCATTAACTACTATCTTTCTCGCTGGTTGGGCCGACCCATTGTGTATAAGTTTGCCAATAGCCGCATTGGGCATATGTGTCTGATTGATGAAGCAAAAGTGAAACGTGCCGAGGATTATTTTGCTGAGCATGGTGCTTTATCAACCTTCATTGGTCGACTGATTCCTGCTGTACGTCAACTGATTTCCATCCCTGCGGGCTTATCAAGGATGAAGCTTGGCACTTTCGTTCTTTACACAACACTGGGTGCAGGTATATGGAACTCCATCTTGGCGGCCATAGGCTACTACCTAAGCACTGTACCTGGTATAGAAACGGAGGAACAGTTGCTGATGCAAGTAAACAAGTACAGTCATGAGATCGGTTATGGTTTTATTGTGATAGGCGTAATAATTGTAGGTTATTTAATTTATAAAGGAACTAAAAAATAATAAGGATATGGCATTACATACTTGGTTTGAGTGTAAAATTCAATATGAAAAGACAATTGAAAACGGAATGACAAAGAAGGTGACAGAGCCTTACCTGGTGGATGCCCTTAGCTTCACTGAAGCTGAAGCACGTATCATCGAGGAAATTTCACCGTTTATTACCGGCGAGTTCACTGTGGCAGATATCAAACGTGCCAACTATAGCGAGTTGTTCTATAGCGAGGATGCATCGGCCGACCGTTGGTATAAGGCAAAGCTCGTGTTCATAACCTTAGACGAGAAGACAGGCAAGGAAAAGAAAACCAGTTCAATGATGCTGATACAGGCCATTGACCTTCGTTCAGCCTTGAAAAACCTTGAGGAGGGCATGCGGGGTTCCATGATGGACTATGTGATTGCCAGCTTACAAGAAACGCCTTTGATGGATGTGTTCCCATTTGGGGTGAAAGATGATAAGCCTGAGGTGCAATGATTGCAAAAACAATAAAGGATATAAAGGACACTTTACCAGAAGGTGTAAAGCTGATAGCTGTGTCGAAGTTCCATCCTGTCGAGGCGGTGATGGAAGCCTACAATGCAGGGCAACGTTTGTTTGGCGAGAACAAGGTGCAAGAAATGACAGCCAAACACGAGGTTTTACCAAAGGATATTGAGTGGCACTTCATCGGGCATCTGCAGACCAACAAGGTGAAATACATCGCACCATATGTGACCATGATTCATAGCATCGACAGCTTGCACCTCCTGACGGAAGTAAACCGTCAGGCAGAAAAAGCCAATCGTGTGATTGACGTGTTGTTGCAAATACACATTGCTCATGAGGAGACCAAGTTTGGCATGACATTCGATGAATGTAGAGAACTACTAAACAAGGGGAGTTGGAAAACCCTAACTCATGTGCGCATCTGCGGACTGATGGGAATGGCGACCTTTACTGACGATATGGAGCAAGTGGAACGCGAGTTTGTCAGTCTGCAGGCATTCCTTGAAGAGCTGAAGAATAGTTGGTTTACTGGCGACGCTACTTTCAAGGAACTCTCAATGGGCATGACAGATGACTATCCCATTGCTGTACGTCACGGAAGTACCTTCGTGCGTATCGGCACCCTCATTTTTGGCGAAAGAAATTACAATAAATAAATATTATGACCATGAAAACATTAGAGACAACTTATGCTGGGTTGAAACTCAAGAACCCAATTATCGTGAGTAGTTCAGGCCTCACCGATAGCGCAGAGAAAAACAAAAAACTCTGTGATGCTGGTGCAGGTGCTATTGTATTAAAGTCGCTCTTCGAAGAACAGATCCATTTAGAGGTAGATGATATGGAAGACTTCGACCCCTTTGTAGTGGGAGGCAATGA
Source organism: uncultured Prevotellaceae bacterium (assembly GCA_900313715.1). Taxonomy (GTDB): domain Bacteria; phylum Bacteroidota; class Bacteroidia; order Bacteroidales; family Bacteroidaceae; genus Bacteroides. The sequence continues at coordinate 958 of OMSH01000167.1, read as the reverse complement.
CTTGACAGAATATATGCGCCACCACAAACTGGAGGAGTATTTCGAACTAATCCGTGACACTAAGAAGATGGTGGATATTCCAGTGATTGCCAGCATCAATGCTTTTGACTCGGGTAACTGGACCGAATTCGCCAAGAAGATCGAGAAGGCTGGTGCTGATGCTTTGGAAATCAATATCCTGGCATTGCAGACCTCACTTGACTATCAACATGGAGAGTTTGAGAAAAAACATATCAATATCCTAAAGCTGATAAAGAAAGCAGTAAATATTCCCGTTATCATGAAATTGGGTGACAATTTCACTAATCCCGTTGCATTGATTCACCAATTGCGTGCTCACGGTGCTGACGGAGTGGTTCTGTTCAACCGTTTCTATCCTACCGACATTAATATAGATAAGGTGGTACAATGTGCAGGAAAGCCATTCACCTCTGAAGCCGACCTTAGCAAACCATTGCGCTGGACAGGCATTGCATCAGCGGCCATTAGTAATTATAGCTTCGCAATATCGGGTGGTGTCCATAATGCAGCTGACGTAGTAAAGAGCATCTTGGCCGGAGCCTCTGCTGTAGAGGTATGTAGTGCCATATACCTGAAAGGCAACGGCATTATCAAAGAGATGATTGATGGTCTGATGGACTGGATGGACTCTCACACTATGGACAACATCAGCATGTTTAAAGGCATGCTAAACATGCACGACCGCAACGAAGGTGTCAACACTTTCGAACGTACACAGTTCCTGAAATACTACGAACAATTCAAGAAATAAGTTTATTTCACTGAGTTTTCCATTCTATTATAGACTTTGGTGGCATCAACACTCTGTACGATGCCACCACATTGGTCTATGGCCTGGCAAGCTGCCAATGCTGCACTTTGTCCGAGTACCATAAACACAGGTTCCATACGGATACTTCCATAAGCAATGTGCGAAGCAGACAGACATACAGGTACC
>OMSH01000087.1 GCA_900313715.1 uncultured Prevotellaceae bacterium | reverse complement strand
CATCTGGGTATAGCCAATCATGGAGAATCCCTTCTTGGCTCTTACTTGATGGCGATTGTTGCTCATGCCGACATACTCAAACGAGAATTTCTGCTGGTTTACGGCAGTTGGAGCCAGCAAGGCTGCTTCCACGCCCTTCTTAAACCATGACGGAGTGATGTCACTGGCATTGCTGACTTGCTCAACAGTCTTAATCTTATGACCGACACCTTGTGTCTGACCATAGCCCAGGGCAATGTAACAAGCTATCTTCTCGCCTTCTTCAAGCACATACGTTCCCGGCACTTTCGAGTAGCTTAATCCCACCCAGCAGGTGTTCAAACCAAGCGTCTGGGCGAATAAGACCAGATGCTCACCATAGTAGCCAATGCGTTCATCAAGGTCTTCGGCCTTCTTTCCTGCCATGACAATGTAGCTGGTGACATTGCGGAAACTACCATATTTTGCCAGTTTCCCCTGAAACGCCTTTGGCTCGTTTTGGATGAGTTGCATGTGCAACCTCCCCTCCTGGTTAAGCTCTGCTATCTTATCAATCAGTACTTTTGCTACAGCCTCTTCCAAAGGCTGCTCCTTATATGCCCGTACACTATGACGGGCTTCAATAGCTTCTTGTATAGTCATTATTATTATCTTAAATTAGTTCGCTACATATTGCTACACGCTGCTACAACTTCGCCACATTGATTTGGTTGTCATTATTGCAGCTTATTACCCATTGTAGTCTTACTCATAATCAACACTCAACTTACATTTTCAATTGCAAAGATACAGTAATCTCGTTATTATATGATGTGTTGTAACAATAAGTATATTTATTCAAGGATTATTTAACAGTTCAAATCATCTTTTGGTACAAAAAAACATAATCCCAAGACACTATAACGCATCACATCCAAGAAGTCAACGGCAATATCTGTCGCACTTCGGCGTGGGAATAGATTTTGCGTGGGCGTATCACCTGGCGGATGCCATTCAGATGACATTCCCAACTAAAACTACTTCCCGAAGGAGTGGCGGGATAAAATCATCGACCAAATCAATGCCTTCTTGGGCATTTGAGATGCCGGGAGTATGGAAAGGATGTAAGTTTACTTATAACACTCGAATATTGTTTCTACCACGTTCTTAGGCAACTTCTTGGTAAAGAGGCTTACTATCCATACCACAGGGAAGCCACCCACCATGGCTATGGCACCGCAGTTGATGGGGTTGATGGGATTACCCAGCAACATATTCACCAATGTGAGACCAACACCCCAGATGAAACAAGCCCAAACAGAGGCTGTAGTAATGCTGCGAGAGTAAAGCCCCAGCATGAATGGAGCCAGAAAAGCCCCCGCCAAAGCACCCCAGGAGATGCCCATCAACTGAGCGATGAACGTAGGAGGATTAAGGGCTATCAGCAAAGATATGGCAATGAAGAACATTATCAACACGCGCATTACCACCACCTTGCGACGTTCTATCTTTTCAGACACGATATCATCAATGGTACCCTCCTCCACCTCGCCTGGCAGTGATTTCTTATCACGATAGATCAAGTCAAGCGTCATCGTACTGGATGAGGTGAGAACCAACGAAGCGAGTGTTGACATAGAAGCTGAGAGCACCAAAAGTACTACGAGGGCAATCAGGATATCAGGCAGTGTCACCAACATGGCTGGTACAATCGAGTCGAAGGCTATCTTGCCGTTCTCTACCACGGGTTCGTAAAGTCGTCCGAAACCGCCCAAAAAATAGCAGCCACCAGCCACAATAAAGGCAAAGATGGTTGAGATGACCGTACCACGTTTGATAGCGCTCTCGTCAGTTATGGAATAGAATTTACCTACCATCTGCGGCAAACCCATCGTACCTAATGAAGTAAGTACCACCACCCCAAGCAAACCCCAAGGATCGGGACCAAACAACGAGGTAAAGCCTCCAGAGCCTGGTTCGGTACTTCCATCTGCAGGAAGCACAGAAAGCTTGGATACTGCTTCGGATAGTCCACCTTGAGCAGCAATCACGGCAACAATCACTGCCACGATACCAAAGAGCATGATGATACCTTGGATAAAGTCGTTCATGGCTGTAGCTTTATAACCACCCAATATCACATAGACAGCGGTAAGGATGGCCATAATAATCACACAATATTCATAAGGAATACCGAAACCCATCTCGAACAAAGTGGAGATACCTTTATAGACACCGGCAGTATAGGGAATCAAGAAGACAAAAGCGATGATGGAGGCAGCTATACGCAAGCCTTGGTCGGCAAAACGAGTGCCAAAGAAATCAGGCATCGTGCGACTCTCGATATGCTGTGTCATCAACTTGGTTCTTTTACCTAACAATAGCCACGCTAACAGCGAGCCAATCACGGCATTACCGATACCGATCCAAGCTGAAGAAAGACCGTACTTCCATCCAAACTGACGAGCGTAGCCTACAAACACTACGGCTGAGAAATAACTTGTACCGAAAGCAAATGCCGTCAGCCATGGTCCAACGGCACGACCGCCCAATACGAAACCTTCCACACTACTGGCTTGTTTGCGGGTATAGAGCCCCACACCAATCATCACAGCCAGAAAAACAATCGTCAATAAAACTTTTATTATCATATCTTCAGAATGCTACTTGTACTTGCGCTTGCAGCCAATTATAATCTTTTCCTAATTGATTACCCAAAAGACAACGGGTGTATTGCAACTGTAAACGGCACTTCTTATAGAACCAGTATTGCAGTCCTAAGGTGAGGTCGGTCTGATTCCATCCATCCACCTTGGTATTGCGGTCATAGGTCTCAGCACTTGCCACCACATCAAGGGCATCCACCACGGGAATGCTGGAGGTAATGTATCCGCCTCGTGAGCCCACTTTACCATCTTCGCCACCCAACCATTCAAGACGAATCGAAGCAGGTCGGGCTTCCTTATATTTACTGCCTGTATAGGGTTTGCTCTTATATTCAGCGCCCACACTATAGCGGTTGCGCTTGTAGTTGTCGCCTACCTGGATATCTGGGTTCCAGTCTGCAGTTCCCACAGCATGTCCTTTTCCAATATAGCCAGATGCCACCAGTCTCAGTCCTTCAAAAGGTCGCACCTCGAGTTTGGCAATAAAGTCCTTTTGCTTGTTTAAATCCTTGCGGTTGATACCTTGTCCGCTCATCAGGGCGAGTTCGTAATGCAACTTACCTTCAAGCAGGTCTCCAAACACCTCAATACCCATATCACGACCATAATTCACTCCGTTCAAAGGATCAGGTCCCTCACCTGCAAGGTAGAGTACTGCCTGCGAATAGATATCTATCAGTTCCAACTGTGTAGGAGATAAAGGATTCTCCATTGAGAAGGAGTGCTTGAACTGTCCCAGTCGGATGGTCAGCTCGTTGCCTTTAGTCACACGGAAATCGGTATAGAACTCTTGAACCACACTTGAGAAGTCGTGCATAAACAAGAACGACCACCTATCAGTAATCCTCGCCTTAGCCCATAGTAAAGTACGTTTCAAGTTAAAGGAATTCTGGTCTTTGCCATTAGGATTCTGATAACTCCATCCTGCCTGTGCATAGCCTTTTAGGGTGATACGAGAGGTGAAATCTTTCAACCAGTCAGTCTCATCGGGTGTCTTCTGCGCCATGCTAATGATGCTTGTGGTCAACATCATCGCGACTGCTAACAGTCTAAACTTGTAAGTCTTACCTTTCATTTTGTCATTATTTTCTACGCTATTAATCACTAAGCGACAGCAAAAATAACACAAATCTATCGGATAGACAAAACAAATGGCTAAAAAACTAACTCATTATTTAGAAAAAAACTATCTAAACAAAAAAGGGATATCTTAATAGTAGATATCCCTGTAAACGTCAATAAACTCTTCATCATTCTCGTAATAGAATTCTACTTTGTCTTCACGAGCTAACCAGCCTATGGCAGATGACAAATCAATGGCATTTAGTCCCGTTGATTGCAACAACTCGTTAAAAGATGCTTTAGATCCTTTATAGAACAAGGTTCGCCATACTAAACCTGCATTTGTGCCAATTTCGTCTTTTTTCATTGTAGTAAGAATATGACTTGTTATGATCATTCACCCCAAAGATAGATAATAATATTTAATAATCAAATAAAAAAGGAGTTTTTTTTCAATATCTGTAAATCTGCCGCAATTTTCTTCCAAGCTCCTCCCCCCGCAAATCGGTGGCAATAATAATGCCATCACCGTCCAACAAGAGATTGGCTGGTATAGAGCTGATGCCATAGACAACAGAAGCTTCACTGTTCCAATATTTGAGGTCGCTCAAGTGAATCCAGTTAAGTTGGTGGTTCTTGATGGCGTTGATCCACGACTGACGAGCACGGTCGAATGACAGTCCTACGATCTCGAAACCTTTTTCATGGTATTTTTGATAGACGGCCTTCACATTATCCATCTCCAGCATACAGGGGGCACACCAACTGGCCCAGAAGTCAACCAACACATAATTGCCTTTACCCACATACTCACTGAGTCGGTGACTCACCCCAGCGGTATCAGCCTCTGCCAAGTCGGTGAAGCGGGTGCCAATATTGGTTTTCTCATAATGGTTCAACATGCGCCATGCCCCCACACAGAGCGGATGGGAAGCATAGGTATGGCGTTCGTCCAGGTATTCCTTCAGTTCGTCAACAGAAAGGGTATTGTATATCTGAGAGAGATAGAGGGCAGGAATCACATTATCTGGATTGTCACGGATAACGTTCTTCATTTCCACCACAACTTTATTATAAGAAGCCGTCATCACCCTGCGCAGAGAATCACGCAACTCAGTCTGCCCCACCCTCACTTGCGCATATTCCATCTGGTCTTGCATGTAATCAATGGTAAGGTCTGTAATCTGTCGGTCGGCCTTGTTCAGTCGTTCATTGAGCTTGGAGCCTTTCATCACCCCGCGTTCCATGTTCACCTCAACAGGGCTACCGTCTATAATCAAATTGACGGGCAGGTCGTTCCCATTATCCGACAAGGTCACAAAGGTGTGCCGTTGCATGGCACCAGCAAAACGGAACTTGCCACTTTCAACTTGGGCAGTATCAATAGGTTCATTGCGCAAAGAATGCAAGAACACCGTGGTTACCCCTGTGGGCACAGTTCCACTGATAGTATAGTTTACTACCTCGTCTTGTGCCACCGTCACCAAACTGAGCATCAACCATGTTATGAGCAATAAGCAACGATTCATTATTTACGGGTCGTTATTTCAATCACGCCATTGGCACCACGAACGCCATAGCTGGATCCGTCTTTGATAACCTTGATGACCGCAATTTCTTCTACTGGCACCAGGTTCTCGATGTCTGCCCCCTGAAGGGCTATACCATCAAGTACCACCAACGGTTCCGTACTCGCATTGATAGAGCTGATACCACGCACCGTCACCTTGGTAGAGCCTCCGTCTGTGGTTACAATCACACCCGTCATAAAATTACGCAGGATGTCAGCAATGGTACGCTGTCCAGAGCGCATAATCATTTCATGGGTCACGCCATCGGTAGATTTGGAAACAGGCAACATCGTATAGGGAATACGCTGTTCCTTCGCTCCGTCACTCAACACAAAGTCTTTCTTGTCTAACTCAACCGTGATGTTCTTCATGTCGCCCACGGGAAACTTGGCATCAATCCTTGCCCCCGCAGTAATCTGCAACGTATCGTCTTCAGCTACATCGGAAAAGTAGAACTTCCCTTCTTTATCGGTCTCCACCGCCTTATCGGCATTCTTCAGCCATACATTGATGCCTTTCTTGGGCTTGCCATTCTTCAAGACAACACCTGTAATGTCATCTGCCATTGACGGAAGACAAACCAACGAAACTAAAACCAAACCAAACAACTTCTCTTTCATTATTGCATATACGTTCATTTCCGATGTAAAAATACAAATAAAAAAGAGAAAACAAAAACATCAGGCCAGTTTTTCACGTGCAGCCTTCTTCGCCAAATATTTATGCAAACCTTCGTTACGCAGCTTACACGACGGACAATGACCACATCCGTCACCTGGAATACCGTTGTAGCAGGTAAGTGTCTCGTTGCGCACCAGGTCAAGCACCCCCAGTTGGTCGGCCAGCTCCCAAGTCTGTGCCTTGTCAATCCACATCAGAGGCGTATGCAGCACAAACTGATAGTCCATCGCCAGGTTCAGCGTCACATTCAGCGACTTGATAAACGCATCGCGGCAGTCAGGATAGCCGCTATAGTCGGTTTGCGAGACTCCTGTAACCAAATGACGGATACCCCGTTCACGGGCATATACGGCGGCAATGCTCAAAAAGAACATGTTGCGTCCTGGCACGAACGTATTGGGCAGTCCATTCTCCGGTACTTCCTGGTCCATCACCATTGTTGCATCAGTCAGCGAGTTATGTCCTAACCTACCAATCAAAGGAATGTCCATTACCTCGAAAGACACTCCAGCCTTTTCGGCAATCTTACGGGCCATTTCCACTTCTTTCTCATGCTTCTGTCCGTAGCGATAACTCACGGCATACACTTCCTTAAACTCCCGCTTTGCCCAAAACAGACAGGTGGTCGAATCTTGTCCACCACTAAACGTCACCAATACTTTATCGTCAATCATCAGATATCTTTTACGTTCAACACATTATACGATACGTTGTCATCATAAACGTCCGTTTCCTCCATTTTCTTCACCGCCTTTACCACACGGATGGTAACTGGCAGCACAATGATTTCATAGAGTGTCTTGAGGACAATCTGCGTAACCATCATGACAAAAAGTTCTTTCCATCCAATCAGCCAGCCAAAGGCTATGGGAAAGAATAACAGTGAGTCACCTGTCTCACCTACGATGGTTGACCAGACTGCTCGCCAAGAGAAGTGAGCTCCCTTACTGGCAATCTTCATCTTGCTCATCACCCATGCGTTGAGGAACGAACCCACCAGATAGGCTATCAACGAGGCACACGCTATGCGTGGTGCCATGCCGAATACAAAATTAAAGTGTTCCTCACCTTCCCAGAAAGGAGCGGCAGGTACAGCTACGGCTATCAAGCCCACGGTTACGGTAAAGAAATTACTGACAAAGCCACTCCAAATCAGGAGTCGCGCCTTGCGATACCCCCACACCTCTGCCACGCAGTCATTGATGATGTAGGAGATGGGAAAAATCATCAGTCCGCCTGTGACGCTGATGCCAAAAACATTGATTAATTTTGTTCCTAAGAGATTTGAAGCTACGAGACATACATTGAACAGTATGCCGAGCAGCATGAAAGTAACTGATACTTGCTGTTTCATATTTCCTGTTTTTTACGTGGTGTTCTGGAATACACGGTTGTTATTTACAACATCATACATTAAAACCGGTGCAAAAGTAGGCATAATCAACGAGCTATGCAAACTTTTGCACCGAAAATAATATTCTCAGTTAGTAAAGCTTTCAGAAGATGTAGTCGATGCTGGCACCAAATACCTTGTTATGACGACTATATACATTGGTACCTGGCAAGGTGGTATTGTTATAGTTGTCACTATGCTTGGTATATTTCTTATAATGTGTCCAGAAATAGCCTATGTTCACCTTCATGCGCTGTGAGAGGTGTATCACGCCACCCAAGCCGATTGAATAAGAATCGCAGTAGAAAGAGGTGTCGTACTGGAAGTCATCGCTCAGTCCGTAGTCAGTAAGCTGGAAGCCGGCACTGAGAGAAAAATACTTGTGCGCATCCCATTCCACGCCCATCAGATATTCATTAGTACCATGTGTCAGCGCTTTCTGCTTGTCGTTGGCCATATCTGCATTTTTGTCGAAGAAGTGGTGGTATTCCGCACTGGCGCGCAAAGTAGGTATTATCTCATACATCACCGCACCGCTGAACAATGCTGGCACATCGCTCGGCGTATTCACACCGTCTCTATAAGCAGCCAAAGCACCGTTAGGATCTGAATTCTCCTTAGTTTCGTTCTCAATGTTGAGATTGGCTTTCATCTCGTATTTCAGACCAATGTTCCATTTGTTCAACTTGACATGGGCACCGATGATTGGGGCTATACCCCATCCTTTCTGGTCAACATTGAGCCTGAGATCCACCAGCGGCTGGGTAGCCAAAGCTGCCAAGGATGGATTGGCTGCTGCAGCCTGTTGAATGGCGGGGTTTTGCATCAATTGAGGTTTGGCAGTAGCAGTGACATAACCTTTATAACCTCCCACGAAATAGTTCATACGGGCACCTGCATAGAGGGAGAGCCAGTCGGTGGCACGATAGGTCACACCTGCCTGGAAGGCATAGATAAACTGACGGCCCTTCATAGAGGAATTCAAATCGTAAAGGTCGGTAGCCGCCTGGGCCCCTGCAAGGTTCATCACACTTTGAATGGTAGGAGTGCCTGCAATTTTAGCCATTACAACCGAGTCGAACATGGGCAAGCCCGTATTGTAAGATGCCTCGCCGCCACCGCCTATCACGCCTCCATAGGCAGAAATGGCCCATGGTCCTTTCTTATAAGTCAGGAAGAGTGAAGGGATAATGGGAGCCGAAGCAGTGCCTTTGTAGAAACGGTGGTGGTCGGCTTCAGGAAACAAGGGGAAGGTAGCATCGATATTGCGTTCCTGATAGGCATTCTGCCAGTTAAACGATAAATGCAACCCATCTCTTTGCAGGAAGCCCAAACCTGCAGGATTGGAATAAGGGCTGTCAGAATCAATCATGGCACCACGTGCCAACATTCTGATAAATGCCACAGATTGATTGGTATTGGTCAGTACGCCTCCAGCAAAAGAAGTAACTGAAACGCTCAGCATAGCTAAGCCAAGAATTGTCTTTCTCATCTTTATTACCTTATATATTAAAGTGGTTAATTTAACGTATTTATTGGAGCATTTTCCAATAAACGGCGGCAAAGGTATGGTATTTTCCCAAAACTCGCAACTTTTTTGAACATTTATTTGCACAGAAGAGAATAATTTGTGCAACGGCGTTAAGTTTCAATGACGAAGGGATGTTACTTTAAGCGAAAAAGTTTATCTTTGCAAAATAGAATAAATAAACTGGCAAAAATGAAACAAACTATCATTACCTTTTGCATAGCCGCTATGGCTGTGATGTTGCCCCTGCAAGTGTCTGCACAGAAGAATGAAAACGCCAACCATGAGGACTCATATTACCTGAAAGGTGCTGTGCCTGAAGTGAATGGTAAGGTGGTATTCTCTAAGGAATTCATCATTTCCGGTATGAGCAAGGGCGAGGTGTATGCTAAGGTACAGGAATGGATGAAAGCCCGCATGCAGCAAAACGCCAACAAGAGTCAGGTGGCATACGTCAACGAGGAAAGAGGACAGATTGCTGCCAACGGTGAAGAGTACATTGTATTCTCCAATTCAATTTTGGCACTCGACCGCACCAAGGTATTGTATCAGATGATTGCCAACTGCGACGAAGGAAAATGTGTCCTGCAGATTAGGAATATACGCTATGACTACCCTGGCGAAAAAGAGACATTTATAGCAGAAGATTGGATTAGCGATGATGTAGCGCTGACAAAAGACCAGAGTCGTCTGACTCGCGGTTTCGCCAAATGGCGCAGGAAGACGGTTGACTTTGTGGATGACATGAATGAGAGTCTGCAGAAGGCACTGAGTGGTTTTGGTATTGTTCAGAACAACGGTCAGCCCGAAGAAACCCGCAAGTCGGATGCTATAGCGGTAGTGAGTTCACAAGTCACCAGCAAAGAAGCTGAGCCAGAGAAGCCTGTGGCCAAAGCAGCGGCACCAGCCATCAACCCTGCTATTCCGGTAGCTGCCGCAGCCAATGCAGCAGATGCCGTGAAGGAAACTGAAGTTACAAAGGCGGCAGAAGCTGCCAAACCAGCTGAAGCAGAAAAGCCTGCTGAGATAGCTAAGGCAGCTGACCCTGTTGAGGCATTCCCTGAACTGACGGCGGAAAAGGTACAGACCAGCAATGGCAGATTAGTGATTATCATCGGTGATGACGAGTTTAACCGTACTACGATGACCGCCAATGCCGGAGGCTATTTATCTTCTGATAAAGGAAAGAAATACATCAACACCATCCTGGCACCCGACCAAAGCTACCAAGCACTGGAGCAGGCCAAGGAATATACGGTGGCCTTCTACCCCAATGGTGCCAAGCAGCCGTCAGTGGTGATGAAGTGCATCAATGCTACGATTGAGAAGCCCGGCACTGGTCGTTCCAATACCTTTGTAGGCGAGATAACCCACGTAGAAACACACTAAAACCATACAGTTATGGCAGGAGAAGACATTGAAAAAATCATCATGCATGGCGTGGTGTTCAAGGGCAAGAGCAACAAGTCCCAAACTACCAACAAGATAAAGACCAAGGCTAAGAAGAAAACCTACATCACGGGGGCGCACAATTCCGCTTCCGCCAAGATGAAGGCAGAAATCCGCAAGCGTCGTGCCAACCGGCCTTCGCAACGCAAAGGACAATAAACAATCATCCCCGCCCAAACACAGGCGGGGATGATTGTTTTACCTCATTACTTGATGATGAATACTGGTGGAGCACCCAACTTATGCTTTTTCTTCTCCACATAGTTACGGGTCGAAGCCGAAGGAGGTATATATGAAATGTTACGGGCATCATACGCCTTGAAAGCCTCAAGGGTACAAGCCAATCCGGCTCTTTTGCAGATTTCTTGGTAAATCAGCCAACGGCTCTGCGGATTGAACTTGTCGAATTCGTACTGACTGTTCATCGTACTGTTTTCGGTAGAGCGATAAACGCCAAACTTATATTGTGCATCGCCACCTTCGTAAGCAGCCACTGCCTCAGGAGCATAGGCTGGATCCGTCCAGAAGTCCTTCCAAGGTACGGTTGTACTGGTGTTAAAGTATGACAGGTTCAAGTTCCATCCTATACTGTGACGTTTATCCAAGTCGGCTTTCTCTGCAGCACCATAGGTCTTATTACCATCAGAAGAGTATTCGTCAGCCAGGAAGGCAAAGCCATGACCACCGGCCTCATGATGGATAATACCTTCCAAATTCTCATCCACAGGAGAAATGGCAACCCCAAAACCATCAGTGGCATAATAGCACCTTGCTCGATTCGCCTCGTCCTTTATTTCGTTAAGCAACACAATAGACAGCAAGTTATTGGAACTCAAAGACAGGTATTTCTCAATCACATCTCCCACCTTATTTATATCAATAAAATAAGAATCTCCTTCGTATTTCGTCCCATATACCATGTTCAATCCCACCTCTTCATTGGGAGATATCATCAGCAAGCTATACACGTCGAAATAGTCCTTAAAATCCCGATAGGGAGGTGTCGAGAAGAAATAGTTCATGGCTACCTTCGACAGGTCATCGTACTCATCAGACATTCTGTCGGTGAAAGCCTCGCCAGTAATAACAACAGGAATACCAGCGCCTTTTGAGTGGGTCAACAGCTTGGTAATCTTTCCATTCTTGCTATAGTCAGACGATACATATTTGGTTTTCAGTTCATACCCGCTCTGCTGTTTCAGCTTTTTGTCGGCATAGGCCCAAGCGTCAGATGTATATACCTTATAAGGCACACTGTCATTCATCTTGTTACCGTCGATATAGAATTTTTCCAACGATACAAGTTCCTTCACTTCCTCTGGAATACCGCCAGTGATGTTATTACCCGAAAGGATGATGTCTTTCACGAAAAACAGTTTGCCCATCTCTGCAGGCAATGAACCCGACAATCCGTTTTTGCTCAGGTCTATCTTGGTCACCAAGCCGTTGGCATCAGCTGTAACACCAGGCCATGAAGCGGCATCACTCAGCGGCTTGGTCAAGTCCCACTTCTTGGTCCAGTTGGCACCACCCAGACTGTTGTACATCGCCTTCAACGCATCCAGCTGTGAGTCGGCCTCTTCCTGCATGATAGCGCTGATATCTACTGACGTGAATGACTTCATCACGCCACGCTCTATCTTTACATCGTTGGTGGTGGTCTTCACAATAGGATGACTCAAGCCTTCCCCCTCCACCGTGACGGTGATACCTTTGGTAAAGTCGGTAGGAGCCACGACGAAGTAGAAGCTGGTGGGCGACTCACTCAGCTGGACACCACTGCCCATGGTCATCACCTGTTTGTAGCCGGGAGCATATTCCACCTGACTGGGTGGCGTGCCAAACGTCCATGTGCTCGGACTCATTTCAAGTGATGGTTTTGCATTTGCTGTATTCAGCATACCAATACCTGTCAGCTGCTCATTATTATTGCCTTGCAGCGTAATCTTGGTCACCTTGATCGAACCTGCCAAAGCCACCCTAATGACACCGGCAGCCGGATAGAATGTCAGTTGCCCGGAAGGAAGGTTGGTAGAGCCGGCAAACATCGGCATGGACTGAGAGAAACTATTCTCTTTATGCACCACTTTCTCGTCCAGCTTCATTAACAGTTGCTTTGTATTATTCAAAGCAGACAACACGGGTGGATAAGTGGCAAAATATGCACCGGCTGTGGCGACTGATACATCATCATAATTGAAACGGCCGTCACTCTGGTACACAAATTGGTACCAACCCCTTGAAAAATCTCCTGCAGGAATAACACTAATGGTGTCGTTTGCCTCCCAGAATATCTTCTTGTCGTTTACCAGCATGGTACGTGTATCAGCCATGTCATCGCCGATGGTAGCGTAGATGCAACTGATACCGTCTTCCGCCGGCGTCATCCATTCATTAACATCGTCACTACAGCTTGCCATCGTTGCCAGCAAGCCCATTGTCAGAATATATATATATTTCTTCATAGCATTTCTCTTTTAATGGGTTTACCAATCCTGGTCATCAGAAGAAAACTCTCCGGCAGAATGATTGGAGTCACCTGCCGAAACGACCGTCACCTTACAGGTAGCTTTCTTGCCGCTTCCGTCGTTGGCAGTGGCGGTTATGTTGGCAGTTCCCTCTGCCTTAGCCGTCACCTTGCCTTTTGCATTCACCGTTGCTACACTGGTGTTGTCACTTACCCAAGTCACCGTCTTGTCTGTTGCGCTGTCTGGTTTCACAGTAGCCTTGAGCTGTATGGCATCGTTCACGCCTAAACTCACCGTTGCACGATCGAGCGCCACACTGGTCACTGCTGTTGAAGGCGTAGGTGGAGGTGTTGGTGCAGGAGCTTTAACAGTCACCGTGCAAGTAGCTGTCTTATCCCCATCCTTGGTCTTTACGGTGATGGTGGCGGTGCCTGCTGCCTTGGCTGTTACGGTGCCATCGCTTACGGTAGCCACATTCGCATCGCTGGTTGACCAGCCCACCGTCTTGTCGGTTGCATCAGCAGGAGTAACGGTAGCCGTCAGCTTAGCAGTACCTCCCACTTCCAGCTCCAAGGTGGTCTTATCCAGCGAAACACCCGTTACCGCTACGGTCGAAGGTGCCGGTGCTTTTACAGTCACTGTGCAAGTAGCCGTCTTATCCCCATCCTTGGTCTTTACGGTGATGGTGGCGGTGCCTGCTGCCTTGGCCGTTACGGTGCCATCGCTTACGGTAGCCACATTCGCATCGCTGGTTGACCAGCTCACCGTCTTGTCGGTAGCATTAGCAGGAGCAACGGTAGCCGTTAGCTTAGCAGTACCTCCCACTTCCAGCTCCAAGGTGGTCTTATCCAGCGAAACACCCGTCACTGCTACGGTTGAAGGTGCTGGCGTTGGTGACGGTGACGGAGCCGGAATCGGCTCACTGCTGGGGCCCGAATCGCCTCCACCGCACGAAACGAATGCAAAACAAAGCAACATCGTAATAAAAGATGCTAATGTTCTTTTCATAGATACGTAGTTTTAGTTATCATTTGGGTATAAAGATAGGAAAAGATATACACAAATCCAAGAAGGGAAATGATTTTAACATCTATACAGCGAATCCTTCTTGCCCCATCTGACCATTGACAAAGCATACTATCAAAGGTCCGAAGAGGACATGCCCTGCTCTTCGAGAGGGTTCTTCCCCTCTCCAAGGGTAATAACTTATTTGTCAGGAATCAAAAGGGAAAGGCATGTTCTGATGGGTAACATAGGCAAGTAACGGGGGTAGAGATTAGATTGGGTCACCATGGAGAAGTAATGCGCAACAGCAAAACAAGTTGTTTTGGTATCGTCCTATAGCCATGTATGGGGTGTAAGAATGCTCTCTTTCTTACCAAAACAACTTGTTTTGCTGTATGAGAAGGCAGTGTAACTTCCGGTAAAAGGTACACTCAACCAAATACGATAAGTATCAATCGATTAACAGGCATGGTGTTACTATGTAATTAAAATGGCAACAAAATAATATGGCAACGGATGCTTACTCAGCAGAAGAGCTAAATCTCTTAAATCACTATACTTATCATAGTAGTGGCAGGAGGCATTCCTTAACGCAAGGAGAAAAAAGGAGCCTGACTGCGTCAGACTCCTTTGGAGGTGCCTGGCGGATTCGAACCGCCGTGCATGGTTTTGCAGACCAGTGACTCAACCGCTCATCCAAGGCACCAGGTTTTATTGAATGCGGATGCAAATGTACAACAAATTTTTGAATTGCCAACTATTCGCAGCAAGATTTCTTAGTTTTTTTATCACCAAGGCAGCATTTCTCCTTTTTTTGGTCGTATTGACGCTTGATGTCACAAGGTTGCGAACAATGGGCACAAGGGTCATTATCATGTCGCGTTTGCTGATACAGACGCCAAAAGCTGAGTCCTACCCTACCCACACAAAGCGTCACGATAAGCGCCACTATCCAGTCTTGCCAACCCTGCATCATAGCAATGTGCCAATCTGATAAACCGCAGCTGACACCACCCATGCCACACAAGTGGTATATATGGCGGCAAAGGAAGCCCATCGCCAGCTGCCTGTCTCATTCTTTATCGCCACAATAGTAGCGATGCAAGGGAAGTAGAGCAACACAAACAGCAGATAGCAGTAGCCTGCCAATGGTGTGATGCCATCGTCAAGCATCTCCTGACGCAGACGGGTATATTTCTCATTCTCCTCGCTAAAAGCCTCATCGTCTGCAAACGAGTCGTCGTCTGAATAGATAACACCCAACGTTGAGGCCACGATTTCCTTGGCTCCCACACCGGCAATAAGTGACACGTCAAGTTTCCAGTTGAAGCCCTGCGGTTTGAACACAGGTTCTATGGCCTTCCCTAAACGGCCTATATACGACTGTTCCTGTTGTTGCTGGGTAGTCAGGCTCTCGTCGTGCGGGAAATATTGCAACGTCCAGACAATGACAGATGCCACAAGGATAACACCGCCCATCTTCTTCAGGTATTCCTTGCCTTTCTCCCAAGTGTGACGGCCTATCGCCTTGGCAGTAGGCATACGATACGGGGGCAGT
>OMSH01000041.1 GCA_900313715.1 uncultured Prevotellaceae bacterium | reverse complement strand
TTTTGTGCCCAAGAAAGGACTCGAACCTTCACGCCTCTCAGCACACGCACCTGAAACGTGCGCGTCTACCAATTCCGCCACTTGGGCATAGGATTTAGATAGCAAATATCTTACATGAACAGGTGAAGAGAAGGAGACTCGAACTCCCACGACACAATTGTCACTACCCCCTCAAAGTAGCGCGTCTACCAATTCCGCCACCTCTCCATTTGTTAGTCATTATGAATCAAAGAACTCATTTGAGCGGAAAACGAGACTCGGACTCGCGACCCCAACCTTGGCAAGGTTGTGCTCTACCAACTGAGCTATTTCCGCGTTATTTTGCTTTGCGAAATAACGCGGCATTGTTGGCTGCACTCGGCATAGCTCAAGCAAGCTTGGCTCTGCCCTCGTTTGCACAACAATTCCGCCTAGTAGGAACGGTTGGGCAACCAATATCGCGCGTTATTGCAAGACTTCAACAAATCATTGATCTCTGTTGCGGATGCAAAGGTAGGCATTTTCTTGAAACCTGCAAACTATTTTGAGAAAAAAATGCAAAAAAAATATCACAAAATCATGCTTAACACATACGGTCACGATAGTCCTCGTATTTGAATTCCTTATAAATCACTGCTTTATTATCAGAAGTCCACAAAGCTAAGGCAGGGTGGTGAATACCATTAAACATGGTAGTTTTCACACTGGTGTAGTGTATCATGTCTTCAAACACGATGCGTTCGCCCACCTGCAACTCATGATTGAAACTCCAATTGCCTAAAAAGTCGCCACTCAAGCATGAGTTCCCACCTATTCTATATATATAAGGACCTTCGTCTCCCATCTTAGCACCTGAAATGACAGGCTGATAGGGCATTTCCAGACAATCAGGCATATGACAGGTGAAGCTCACATTCACAATGGCTGTGCGAATGCCGTGGTTCTCCACAATATCTACCACTTCTGAAACCAACACGCCTGTTTGCCAGGCAAAAGCAGAACCTGGCTCAAGGATGATGCGCAAGTTGGGATATTGTTGTTGTAAATTTTTCAAGAGTCTTATCAAATGCGCTACGTCATAGTCTTGGCGTGTCATTAGATGCCCACCTCCTAAGTTAAGCCACTTCAAATGTCGTAACCAATTATCGAATTTAGGTATCAAGTGTGCTAATGTGTTTTCCAGTGCGTAGGAGGATGATTCGCAATGACAATGACAATGGAAACCATCTATACCAGCTGGTAGCTCATCTGGCAACTGATCGGCAATGAGGCCAAATCTTGAACCTGGGGCACAAGGATTATACAGCTCTGTTTCTATCTCAGAATACTCTGGATTGATGCGCAAACCACAAGATACAGGTTCGTCATGAGCCTGTACCAAAGGATAAAACCTTTCATACTGAGTAAGTGAGTTGAAGGTAATATGACTGCTGCATCGCAGGATGTCGCCAAACTCTTGATAGGTATAGGCAGGCGAATAGGTGTGCGCCTTACTGCCAAACTCTTCAAATGCCAGACGGGCTTCATACAGCGAACTGGCTGTAGTGTGATGGATGTACTCGCGGAAGATGGGGAATGACTTCCACAAGGCAAAGGCTTTGAAGGCTAAAATTATCTCTACTCCGGCTTCATCGGCAACATGCTGAATAAGTCGCAGGTTTCGTCGAAGCAAATCTTCCTCCATGATATAACAAGGAGATGGAAAAAGACTGTAATCTATCATTTTTCATCAAATATTTATGCTACAAAGGTAATAATAATTGAATAATAATGTCTATATTTGAAGCATGAAAAACCAATAAATCATATTACATGAAAAAAATTTTTGTTTTTTGTACCACTTTATTGATGGTAGGAATGGCACAGGCTCAGCTCTCTGCAAACTTGAACGAAGAATCTTGGCAGCAGTATCTGAATAAAGCCTATGTTACAGGAAATGTGATGGATGTAGAGCTTTGGCCTAATGGCGCTCCTAATAGTAATGGGGTGGTATATGACCAGCCCGTCAAGGCAGGACAGGGTACTATTGACATGAAACCCGGTTTGAAGGTGGTGCTGCCTCGCAAGAGCGATAAGCCGTCAAAGGCTGTAGTGGTTTGTCCTGGTGGAGGCTATGCCATGTTGGCCACCATGCACGAAGGAATCATGTGGAACTTCTTCTTCGGTCGTGAAAATGTGGCTACCATTATGTTGACTTACCGCTTGCCACATGGAAATCATGAGGTGCCTGCCAGTGATGTCTATCAAGCCATCCGTATAGTGAAAGAACATGCCAAGGAGTGGAATATTGACCCTAACCAGATTGGGGTGATGGGCTCTTCGGCAGGTGGACATCTGGCTTCCACTGTAGCTACCCATGCAGCTGATGATGTTCGTCCTGCTTTCCAGATACTATTCTATCCCGTGATTACCATGGACAAGCGCTATACGCACATGGGTACACATGACAACCTGATAGGCAAAGATGCTACTCCTGAGATGGAAACACTCTATAGCAACGAGAAACAAGTGACAGAGAAAACTCCACGTGCCTTTATCGTACTGGCTGATGATGACGATGTAGTGCCATCTATCAATTCTGCCTGGTATTTTGCAGCCTTGAAGGATCATGGTGTACCTGCTAATATGCATGTGTATCCTACTGGTGGTCATGGCTTTGGCAACTCGCAAAGCTGGAAGTACAATGCCGATATGTTGCAGAACCTGTCTGATTGGCTCAATAGCTTTTAGTCGATAAAAAATTTTTTTTCGATTTTCTAGGTGTATGATTAAACCATTTGTATATTTTGGAGTCAAATAATAAACTATTAAGTTTAATATAATTATGAAAAAGGCATTACTATCATTGGCAGCCATGCTTTGCATGACATTGGGCATGGCGCAGAACCCTGGCGCTCAGGGTGGCCCTCAGGGAGGTCCTCAAGGCCAACGTCCACAACGTCTGACTGTAGATCAGGTGAATACCAAGATGCAGGATGAACTGAAGTTGGATGAAGCTCAGATGAAAGAAGTAGCTAAGTTGAATAAGAAGTACTCGTCACTCTACGAAGGCATGGCCATGAGCGGTGGCGGTGGATTCGGCGGTGGTCGTCCTATGGGCGGTGGTGCTCCTATGGGCGGTGGCGGCGGAGGTGACTTCGGCGGCGGAGGCGGCGCTGGAATGGGTGGTGGCATGGGCAATGCCAACAGCGTGCGTTTTACACCTTCACAGACTACCCCGGAACAGTTGGCCAAGAAACAACAGATTCAGCAAGAGGCCTATGAGAAGAAACTGAAGAAAATCCTATCTGAAGAGCAGTATGCTACCTATGAGAAGGTATTTCCAGCATTGATGCCGAAGCCCGGTCAGCGTCCATCAGGCGCTCCTGGTCAGGGACGTCCTAATGGTAATTGATAAGGATTTGGTTATCAATTTATTCACGCATTTTTTACCATTTAATGGTTATGAGATAAGGCTGCAGAATTGCAGCCTTTATCATTCTATCTATTACCTTGGCAATGTCAATTCAAGTACTAGTGTCTGCCATGGTTGGCAGGAGACGTTTCCATAACTCGACGCAGTATCTGGAGCGAGTGAAAGGAGATATTCCTATAGGGGGATGGAAGATACTGCGATGACTCTTGGCGGATACTGCGACCACCAGAGGAAGACTTTTTTTCACTTCGTGGAAAGTTTTCCTACGGTAGATAGTCAGCTATGGAAAGACCAATAATAGGTATTGCATCGAATCGAAGCGATTTGAAACGGTCTTTGGCTATCCGTTCACCTTGTAGGGCATTCGATTGATAATGGAGCGACCAAGGGTTACTTCATCAGTATATTCCAGTTCGTCACCTACACTGACGCCACGAGCCAGGACGCTGAGCTTCACAGGGTAGTCTTTGAGACGGCGGGAGATGTAGAAGCAGGTAGTGTCGCCCTCCATGGTGGTGTTCAAGGCGAAGATTACTTCCTTGATGTCTCCTTGTGCCACACGTTCTATCAAACTGTCAATCTGCAGATTCTTGGGACCCATACCATCCATCGGACTGATAAGTCCGCCCAGCACATGGTACAGCCCTTGGTATTGCTGGGTGCTCTCGATGGCCATGACATCGCGTATGTTCTGCACCACACAGACGGTAGTGGCATCGCGTTTGGGGTTGCTGCAGATATTGCAGACATCAGTATCGCTGATATTGTGACACACTCGACAGTATTTCACCTCGCGCTTGAGCTGGATGATGGCATTGCCGAAAGCCTCGACAGTGGCTGTGTCTTGGTTGAGCAGGTGCAGTACCAGGCGCATGGCGGTCTTGTTGCCTACACCTGGTAGTTTGGCAAACTCGCTGACTGCTTTCTCTAATAACAATGAAGGGTATTGGTTGTTCATAACTAATCTTTTTTTATTTTACACAATTGAGCATAGTCGCACCAACGACAGGCATCGGGGCGAAATTCGGCTTGCTTGAAAGGTATGTTCGTATCGAATATTTCGTAAAGCAACGCTTGCAAATGTTCACGAAAATCTCTGTCTAACAGACTGAAGTCACTTACGGGCTCCTTGTCGAAGATGATGTCGGTAGAGAAATCGTTAGATGCTGCACGATGGATGAGCAGCAATCCGGGAGATACCTTCAACGCTTGTCTGTGACACATCACAGAGGCATAGAGGAAAGTCTGGAAGATGCGGTGGTCACGACGTTTGCCTGTGAACACGGCATCCATGTCAGTAGCCTTGGGTGCTTGTCCGCCAGTCTTATAGTCGATGATGCGCAGCACACCGTCCTTGCTGTCCATGCGGTCGATGGTGCCACCCACCTTTACTTGTAGCGTTCTGTCAGACATAGGCACCTGAAAAGTCTCGGTTACCACTTTCTCTACCGCTACCAATGTAAACGGCACATGCTTCAGGTCAAATCGGATGAGATTCTCCAAGAAACGGATGATAACGCTGCGGTTGATTTGTTGCGTGCCGTTATAGGCTGCCCGTTCTTGTTCGGGAATCTGGAAGAACAAATGCTTGAAGGCATTATCGACGTATGTGTGCAGACGAGGCTTGTCCTTTAGCACTTTCTCTAAATCAGACGCATTGATGACATTTCCATGAGCTGTGAGATCTATGTACAGCTTTTCAGCTGCCTCATGGAAGATGCTGCCAAAGACTGCATTGTCAATTTCTGAAGACACCTCGTCGGGCTTGCGGATGCGTGCTACATATTTATAATAGAAGCTAAGCGGACAGTTGAGGTAGGTGTTGAGCGCCGATGGTGAGATGTACCACTCGTCTTGTTGTGGATTGGCATAATTATCTACCAGCTGTTGGATAATCTCTGGCGTCTTGATAACTGTAATCTCCCGTTCCCTGGCCGGTGATTGTCCGGCTTCGAGTTGCAGGCGGATGACAGGGTGGGGCGACTCAGTGAGCAGTTGCAACATAAAACGAGACATCTCACCACGATTGAGTCCTTCGGTCGAGGTGTTATACATCAATGTCACTGTTTCTGCTCGCTGTATGAGGCGGTAGAAATAGTAGGCATAGACAGAGTTCTTATGCTCGATGGTAGTCAGTCCAAAAGCTTTGCGCAGGTTGTAAGGGATAAAGGATGCGTTGCTTTCTGACTTGGGCAACTGCCCTTCGTTGACCGAAAGTAATAAAAGGTTCTTGAAGTCCAAGTTTCTGGTTTCCAGTACACCCATGATTTGCATACCAATGGCTGGCTCTCCATGGAATGGTATGGAGGCACCGCTAAAGATGCGGTTGAGCAACTTGCGCAAGGTGAGGGTGTTGACGTTGAGCTCGCCTTGTTGAATGAGTGTCAGCAACCTGTTGATGAGCGTGTAACTCTTAAACAGTGATTCCCGGTAGAGTTGTGAGAAGATGTCATGCTCTTCTTCCTCGTCGCTACGGTACAAAGTAGTAGCTTCTAACAGCATGTTCACCAGATAGGTACACAGTGCCTGGTTGCCACTGACGGGTGTAAATGCCTTGTTGAGGAAATCATCCACCTTCAGTTCGGATGGCAGGGGGAAGAATCGGTTTTTGCGGGACAGCTCCTGCTCTATGTTACAGGAAGCAGAAGACAGTTGTCGAGTATATGGATGGCGCAGGAACGCCAGTACTGACTCGTAGATGTAGTGCCCATTGTTGGCATCATATCCTGTGGTTTGCAAGTCTGCGAGCACATTGATGAAACTGAACACTGGTGTTTGTGACAGGGGGAAGCCCATTGTGACATTCACATGTTTCACCTCTTCTGGTAGGGCGTGCAGCACAGGTTGCAGTAAGCTTTCGTTGCACAGCACCACAGCATTCTCTTTCTCTGCACCATCGTGAGTGAGCTGTGCATACCACTGTGGAATATAGCGTGCTTGTGCATTTTCGGTAGGCGAGGCAATATACTTGATTTGCTTCGGGTGTTGCATCTGTTGGAAATGCTCTTCGCTGAGTGCATTGGGAAACAGTTGCATGTTACGCATGATGAAATCGCCTGCCTCGTGTGTGAATGGAATGGTTGCTTTTCGAGGTTGTGTGGTGTAACTGCTGTCGTAATCCCAGTAGAACAAGGCTTTACCCGCTTCCTGTAAATGACTGAACAGGGTGGTTTCTACACGATTCAGGACATTGAAGCCCACGAATGCCAGTTGGTCGTAAGGGAGTTGGTTGATATCTAACTGTTCGATGATATCTCTGTAGAGCATGCCTTCGTAGGCAATGCCCAACAGACGCAGGTTTTGGCGAAGATGCTGATAAATAGCACCTAATTTATTCCATACACCGATGAATCGTTGCTTGAGTTCGGATGTTTTCTCTATGGAAAAATTGTTGAAGAACTGACGGATGGCTTCCTGTTGTTCCTCTGTGAGATAACTTAGGTCTTCGAGATCTTTCAGGTCTTGCAGGTTGCCAAATAGTTGAGAGGCATCAGCCATGTTCTTATCTACATCATCGAAATCACTGATCAATAGTTCGCCCCAATAGTAGAAATCATCCAGCGATTCATTGCTTTGTGTCTCTTCACGATATACCTTATATAATTCGCATACCAACCGTATGGGATCACCCGTTTTCAAAGACGAGAGTGAGGAAAACAGTTCCTGTATGGTGATATAGGCAGGTGACCAGATAGGGGTGGATGCTTGTCGCGCCAAATGTTCACTGAAGAACAGGCTGGCTCGTTTGTTGGGAAATACCACCGCCGTATGTGACAGGTCGGTTCCTATACGTTTGTAGAGGTCGTTAGCTACTATTTCTAAGAATGTCTTCATACTCTTTCTATTTGATTTTCATCTACGTACCACAGGTATCCTGTGATGTTTTGATAGTTCATGCGTGTGAGCAAGTCGATATAGGTTTGCACCTGACGACGGTGACTTTGTTTAGGCTTACCAAACTTGAAATCCACCACTACCATCTCGTTGCCACGTAACATCACACGGTCGGGCCTTCGTTGCAGCAGGCCATTATCTGTCATCCAAATAATCTCGCATTCATTGAATAGCTTCCAGGTTCCATCGTACCAAGGCTGAATGTCTGGGTGGGAGAAGGCACGGTTTACCTCATGGCGGATTTCCTGTTCGCTGATAACGCCACCCACAACCCCTTCAGCCATTAAACTGTTGATGGCTGGTTCTATGTCTTCTTTGGTGCGTATGGATGCAAACAAGGTGTGCAAGATGCTGCCACGGTTCATGAAACGACTGGCAGATTCAGCTTCGTCAATACCAGCAATAAAGTTGGAAGATCGGTTCGATTCACGGAACTCTATATCGGGATGACGACTTACCATCTGTATGTTCAGTGGACAAGGCTGTTGAGAGAGTAAGTTATGGGTTGTTTGCTGTTGTTTCTTATGGTATCCCATCAGGGTTCCATATTCAAAGATATGGTTTTCTTCATTCCAATTGGCAGCAAGTGATTCTGTCATGTCAGGCAAACATGTACGCAGCAGTTCGCTGACTTTCCCTTTCTTGGTATCTTGATTACTAAAGACAATCATATTCTTCTCTGCTCTGGTAAACGCCACATACAGGATGTTGAGGTTATCTACCCACAGCTGTAGGCGTTCACGCAGGAAATCGTCTTTGAACACCGATTTTAGCATTCTTTCGGAATATCTTACTGGCACCATGTCAAGGGCATTGTAAGGAGTTTCCTGAGGTGAACACCATATCAGTTGTTCCATCTGAGGCTCCATTGTCATGGTCCAGTCGCAGAAAGGTACCAGCACCGTATGAAACTCCAAACCCTTGGCTGCGTGGACGGTCATGATGCGAATTCCATCGGTTTCTCCGCTGGGGATGGTCTGGTAGCATAGTTTGTCGTCCCAATACTTGAGGAAAGCGGTAAGTTCAGACGAGTGGTCATTTAGGTATTCGCTCACAGCATCGTAGAACTTAAACAGATAAGCATCCTGTTTTTCGATTTGTTGCAGCGAGAAAATGCTGAACAACTCTTCTACCAGCTCATATAAAGGCATCTCCTGCAATTCCTTCTTGCGTTCGAAAAAGGTGGCAGGCAACAGCTCAATAGCAGGGGTGGAGAGAATGGCATCAAGATTGGCTATGTCCTGTTTCATTACTTGCTGTTGGTAATCGGTTATTAGTACCGCTTCGGCTATATGATTTTCTGGGTCAGAGAGGCATCGCAAGGCATTAATAATAATATGTATGGCAGTCGAGGCATCTAACCTGAATGCTTCGTTGGAAACCACTGGGATGTTTAACTCTCTGTCGAACCAGGTGGCGATATTGCCCAACTGTCTTTTGCTGCGTAACAGAATAACCATCTGACTGAGGGGAATACCTGCCTGCTGTAGTCGTGTTACCTCATCCCCCAATAATTGTATAGTTTTGTCTTCATAACTCTCTGAATCCTCCTCTTTGCTGATAAATGATACTTTAACATAGCCCTCTTCTATTTCTTTCTTTGAAAATTGCTCAACATCGCTATAGGCATTAAGCAGAGGCAGGCAATCTTCGTGCAGTTCTCCGTAGTATTGCTTGTTCAGCACCTCAACCATTTTTTTGAATAAGAGGTTGTTGAAATTAATGATATGCTTCTCGCTGCGATAGTTGAAGGAGAGAGGCTGTATGCGTATCCTGCTGGGTGTATTTTGCTCACGCATGTTGTTGAGGATATTCCAGTCGCCGTTGCGCCAGCGATAGATGGATTGCTTTACATCACCCACAATCAGACTGTCATCACCTTGGGAAAGACCTTCATCTATCAACGGTTTGAAATTGTTCCATTGCATACGGCTTGTATCCTGGAACTCATCGATCATGATGTGACTAATGTTGGTACCTATCTTTTCAAAGATAAAGGCCGAATCGCTGTCGCTGATGAGATTGGCTAATAGTTGGTTGGTATCGGCTAACAAGAAACGGTTTTTCTCATGGTTTTCTTGAGTGACAGCCTCTCTTATAGCGTTGATGAGTTGTAACTGATAGAGGTAACGAGTACCCATGTCGCAACTGCGACTGATAGTTACTGCCTGGGTACGATAGTCTTCTGCCTCGTTGAGGAGGGGCATGAGTTCTTGCTCAACAACAGAGACAACAAGTTCTTTTTGCTTTGATTTTGCATTAACCCAACTGTCAGCATTTTGCATTTTTTCTTCTATGCGCTTGCCTGGCAGCTTGTTGTTGTCAAATTCATCTTTGACTAATTTATCGAAATAGCCAATGACGGAAGAACCATATTTTAGGTCGGTGTCGAAGATGCAATGTTTGTTCATAATATCGGCAAAACGCAGCCTGAACGTGTTTAACCCATCGATAGCCTCCTTCTTCAGCAAATTGAGCTGTTGTTGGTAATCCTTGATAATGTGGCTGTCTTTCAGTTGTTCATGCAGTCGTTTACTTTTCTCTACAAAACCTTCGTCAAAAATGTGCCGACCAAACGATTTCAGTTCGCCATCGACTTGCCAGCGGGTGGCGTCATTGATTTTTGCGTCAATATAACTGAGTATCCATGATAGCTCATGTGAATGTTCGTCAAGTCGCGCAATCATGTGATCTACTACCTCATCGAGAACAGCTGTGGTATCAAGTTCTATGTTCAGATTGGAGCCGATTCCTAATTCTCTTGCCAAGTTGCGAGTGACGGTCTGGAAGAAAGAGTCGATCGTAGTGACTTGAAAACGGTTATAATCGTGCAAAATACGATGTAAAGCATCACCTGCTCGCTGTCTGATGTCGCTGGTGCTGAACAAATGACCTGATTCTTTCAGCCCTTTGTCCAAAACCTCTAAATAGGGAGTTGAACCCTCTTCGCCTTGCCAGATGCCCAACAGCTGTTGCAGGATGCGTTCTTTCATCTCTGTGGTAGCCTTGTTGGTGAATGTTACGGCGAGGATATGACGATAGGCGCGAGGATCAATGATAAGCAGTTTGATGTACTCCACCGCCAAGGTGAAAGTCTTGCCAGAACCTGCTGATGCCTTGTATATAAGTAATTCCATGTAAAATACTTGCTTTTTTGTTCGTTATGCTTTGTATAGCATGGTAAAGATAAAGAAAAAAAGCAGAAAAACCAAAAATATAGTGTTATCTTTGCAAAGAAATGCAACTGTTGGATTTCCTCTCTCATTGTTTGATTATATATCGCATTTTTATGGTCGGGATGAATATTCACGACTATTATTTTTAAAGGACCATAATACCTTACGTTTTGCTTGGATTTGACAGGTGCATTTGCGTAACAGGAGCATTTAATAATGTTTTTTGACATAAAAACTTAAAAAAAGTTGATGAAAATTTTTTTGTTTTAAATCATTTGATTATTTTTGTACCATATTACCTGATTGGCTTGATCGTATGTGAATATAATCTGGTCATACAAATGCTTTTTGATTATATGCATTGACAGGATAATTGAATAGTAGTTTTGTCGTGTTTTATTTTGTGTTTGTGTTGTAAATCAGGCTTTGTTGAGAAACAAGGCCTGATTATTTTTTTACGTTATTATTGCTTAATCTTTCTTTGAATTACCTTCATATGTTTTATGTATGCTCTCGCAGCCTAAATGTTAAATAATGTCAAATGGTGGTGTTTTTTATAGTACTATGTATTGCAAGGTACTAAAATTTTTCCATATCTTTGCAAAACCAAAAGAAGGTATTGTACCTACGTTTGGAAAATAATCACTACATTAAACATATAAAGTTATGAGTAACGAAAATGCAAAATCACAGATGAGGAAGGGGATGCTGGAGTATTGCGTGTTGCTACTGTTGCACAGAGATGCCTCTTATGCTTCTGACATTCTCTCACAGCTGAAAGATGCTGAGTTGTTGGTGGTGGAGGGAACGCTTTATCCCTTGTTGACACGTTTGAAAAATGATGGTTTATTGAACTATGAATGGCGAGAATCGACACAGGGACCACCACGAAAGTATTACTGCCTTACGGAGCTTGGTGTGGAAGCGCTGAAAGCGATGGACGAGGCTTGGGTAGGACTGACACACACCGTAGAGGTGCTGAAGTCGAGCATCACAGATCCTAAATTCCTGATTGTTTAACTGTAATAAAAGAAATTTCAATATGAAAAAGAATATTAATATCAATATGTTTGGCGTGATTTACGCTATTGACGAGGATGCTTACGACCTGCTTAAGAAGTATCTGGAGAATATGCGCAGCTATTATAGCCGTCGTAGTGGAGGAGAGGAAATTGCCAATGATGTAGAGAATCGTGTGGCAGAACTCTTTGCAGAATTGAAGAGTCAAGGGGTGGAGGCCATCACCATTGAGCATGTTGAGGACATCATTAAGCGCATTGGTGACCCTCAGCAGATGGACGAAGAAGGAAATGTAAAGAATGAACGTATTATGGATGGTGGCTATGCCGAAGCCGTGGGAGAAAAGACCGTTAGGAAACTGTATCGTGACCCTGATGACAAAATCTTAGGGGGTGTGATTTCTGGCTTCTGTCGTTATTTGGGCATAGATGATTCAGTGATTGCCAGATTGTTGTTCTTGTTACTGGTGTTCTTCTCACATGCCATTCTGGTGGTGGTCTATGCCGTTTGCTGGGCACTGATTCCTGAAGCCAAAACGGCTGAGGAACGTCTGCAGATGAAAGGTAAGCAAGTGACACCTAATGCTATTAACGAGGAACTGATGCAGGGGGTGAATCGTGCAAAGCAGTTTGTAAATGATCCTGAAAACCAACGCAAGGCAGGTGGATGCTTAGCTACTTTTGTAAAGATATGTTTCTTCTCTTTCCTGGGATTCCTAACATTGATATTTGGCTCAGTACTGCTATGTGTATTGGTAGTTTTGGGCATTTCATTGGGAGCTGCGGTATTTGGCATGGGTTCTGCATTTGTGGGATTAGGTTTTGATCCTGAGTTTGTGAATATGCTAGGAACCGTGCCTGCGTGGATACAG
>OMSH01000057.1 GCA_900313715.1 uncultured Prevotellaceae bacterium | reverse complement strand
TGATGTCGAAGACGAAACTGCAGTAGAGCCTCTCATTAGGTTAAAGGGATCAGAAGCTTCAGGTGACATGGAGAACACTTGAATCTGAAGGATGTCCTTGGGCATAATCTTTGCATCATAAAGTTGCTTAGAAATGCTCTGATCAATCTGGTCCTTATTTTGAAAATAAGTGATGTTCTTAGTGCTCATACATGAATTAAAGAACACCAGCACAAAAAAACAAAAGAATAAATTTTTCATAAAAAAATATAGAGTAGCAAATAAATTCCTATTTAACAACATTAAGGATAACCATAGGCTGAGGCAAGCTTTCATAGTTATTAAGCAATTCAACATCTGATTTTGTCGTAGCACCTGCTTTAACAACATAAAGCGTAACATCTGCGAACTTGGCTAACTGAAGCGCATCAACATACTTGCTAAGCGCAGGACTATCAAGAATCACATAGTCGTTGTCAGCTTTAGCTTTGGCCAACTGCAGAGCAAATTCCTCACTAGCCAGAATGTCTGCAGGATGACTTTCTTTAATAATACTATTTCTCAAATCTGCATTCACATAAACAGCTTTTTTACCTATAGAATTGAGACTGTCCGTGAGGTGTTGAGCAATGAAAGTCTTACCTTCTGCATCTTTCTGAGATGAAACCAAGATGGTTTTTTGTACGTCTGTTAGTTTTAATAAGAGTTTAGTTCGTAAATTGCGAATGGATTCATCAATATCTACAGATGATACTTCACACAAAAATGGATGCATCGTAAGCATCTCAATTTCTCTGCGTGTATCAATCTTTGGTTTTATCATCTGTAGCAAGAACAAAATCGTCAAAGGTAAGATACCTCCAATAAAGAGAGCGATAAGCAGCACCATCTTCTTCTGTGGCTTAGTAGTTGACGAATCTATTTTCACGGTATCAATTAATCGTCCCTTATCAGTAGTGTTGGCTAATTCCATTGCTATTTCCTCACGTTTCTGCAACAGCAACAAATAAACAGCCTGCTTGATTTCACGCTCTCTGCCTATTTCAGTGAACACGCGCTCCATCTGAGGTGCACTGCCTATACGACCTGAATATCGAGCATACTCACGATCCAAGGTATTCTTCTGCATTACCAACTGCTCACGGTCACGTTGCATCGCCAACTGAATAGTTGGATGAAGTTCCTGGATACTTTCGGTGAGACGCTGTACCTGAGGTGATTTATCACTCACACTCTTCAATATATCATTACGCTGCTTTACCAATTGATTGTGTTGAGCAATGAAAGAAGAAGTACCTGTAGAATTAGAGCTTGCTTGGGACTCAGAAGAACCATCCATTAAACTAACAGGTATAAAATCAAATAGATTCTTTGGGTCATTGATAAAATCGTTCAGGAAGTCATGAAGCTGAATCTTGGTGCCAATCTCTACCAACTGTATCTCATACTGGCTCTTCTTTGTCAAAGCTTCCTGAGCATCAACCTCAGGCGTAGTAATCTGATATTGCTTCTTGGAATTTTCCCAAGCATCATCGCTGGAGCCTAATTCAACATCTATTTTGGCCAAACGAGCATTTACAAAATCATCGGTCTTGATAGCTTCCGCGTTTTTATCATCATTGGCACGTTGGTTGTAAGCCTTCACCAAGCCTTTTATAAAATCAATGCCTCGCATCACATTTTCTTCTTGCAAGGTGATTTTAAGCATATTCGTAACGGTTTTCGAGGGAGGGTCTGCAGTAATGCGGCTAATAAAACCATCTGCCGCACTAATCGGAGGTGAAACTGTTACTAACAACTTGTAGTCATTCTTAAAAGCGTTAGCTTGCTTTGGCGGAAGTATATTTTCAATAATAGTGATTGTTCCAAATTCAGTTTCTATGGTAGCAGGAAGCTTAGTAAAGGTTTTGGTGGGTAAACTGGTCTTATCCTTATTCTCAACCAGCTTAGTCTTCACTTTATAGCCATTACTGTTTTTGGTAACTGTAAGCTGTATCTGATGGGAAGTCAATGGTAATTCAGCATCGAACCATTCCACATGAGCCGAGTCAAGGCTTACTGTAATAGGGGTATTCTGATAAAGCAATGATTTGCGCCCCCATCTGCTTAATCGATATTCTGTATATATACCAATGTCTTTTACTACATTGCTAACCAAAGTATTAGACAGCAGTATTTCTTTCTCGGCATCAACAGCGAGCGATCCTGAACGTCCCAAACTGGAGCCAAGATTTAAAGGCAGACTGTTGAGCAAAGCCATGCCAGCTGACATTCCAGATGAACCGTTCTTAGATCTATCAATAATTTCCATCTTTCCCACGACACCTCTGGTAGAAGGGGTAAACCATATGTAAAAAGCTGCAACTATCAAGCAAGCTACAATTGAAATAGGGAACCATTTCAAATTATTCATAAATAGTTGCCATAACATAACAACTTCCATGGAAAGATCCACTTTCTCAATTTTACCTTTCTTTTTTTCTGCCATATTCAGTAAAACAATTTGATGGAACAGTACCCTTTGGGGCTTTCCATCCAGGTTGTGTATTTAATCTTTAATAACTTCTATCAGCGATGGATGCAAAGTCGCCATAGCAACGGCGATAACGCCTTGGACGGCAATAACCACGCGTTTGTCACGGGCGCCCTTGACCTTGACGAAAGTACCTTCCTGACCTGCGAAATGACCAGCGGTGATGCGGACACGGGTGCCTTTCTTGAGGTTCAAGTCTTCTGGATTGATCCAAATGAGTTGGTCGTCATAGGTGCCTGCCACTGCAATGAAGGTTTGCATCTGGGCATCGGGAACGATGATCTTCTGATGCTCACGGTCAATCATGTACTGCAGGTACTCGTAATACTTCTTTGCCTCTTGGATCTCTGTCTTGGACGCATGGGCAAATAGTAGGTTGTGGATGACTGGCTTCAGGATCTTGACCTTGCGGCCACGAATAACTCTGGTGTGATAGCGCATCGGAATAAAACACTCTATGCCGCGCTGTTCAAGATTCTCTTTCATCTTGACCTCACGAGAATAGGTTACTCGCATGGCGTACCAGTGCTTTTTTTCGTCATTCTGAGGCGCTGGTGCATACTCTTGGGGCATTGAAATTCGCGTAACGCGCTGAACCCCAATCACTTCAGAGCGGTTATCTGCTTTTATACCGGGGGTGCCGCCCTCCCCTTCCGGCTTGACATTTCGGTCTGGCTCAAACATATAATGAGCTTAATCGTTGCAAAATTACAACAATAGTGCAGAAAAAACAAACTATTTGGGATAAAACTTTGTTTTATTTATACAACAACACCCGTAGCATCTACCCAATTACTACCTGTATAATATATCATTCGATTAGGACTGATTTTTTTATCAAAAAAGGCATAACCAACAGGCATATCAGGGAAGGATGGTCTTATAGTGCCACTAAGTACTGTATTTGTATCAGGAATTAAAACATAAGATGGCGGAGTGTCTTCGTCTACAAAGCCTAATACTGTTAAGATATTTCCGCTATCATAATTACTCATATAGAATACATTTTGTCCTGTTGAATAAGGAAGGGCTTTATAAAAAACAAGGCCACCATCTTTTAATCCATAAGTTAAATAACCACTTTGATATCCAGATCCATTCTTATAAAAGCCAAGAGTGCCATTGCCTGACACAAAAAAGGCAATTATCAAATCTTTAGAAGCATCTGTTACCTCTTTTCCAAGGTTGACACTTTGCAATTTTGTAGGACATTCACGTCCTATAATGTTCCCTTTTCTAATTTGAAACGCCTGGTTAAGAGGATAACTGTAGTTTACTCCTGTCTTAAACCTATCAAAAACTACATGCGAACCATAGTTTCCGCCACCAAGCCATTTCAATGTGTAATTATCTATATCTTCTACATAACAATTGCCAATTCTTGAGTCATCAGACAAGCCGTTTAATTTACCAAATAATGATAAGTTAGCGACATGTATAGATATTGGAGATTCATAATGATTGCTATAAAAAAATAGCTTAGAATAAGGGTTATAGGGTATAACAGTTATAGCATCTTCAGGATTAACTTCAAAATAATTGTTACTAATTGTAACTTCTGAAATGTTAGGCCTTATAAAAATGGGAGCTGCTTGCCCCTCCAGAATATTATTGTCTATGATTATTGGACCAAAAGTTCTCTCAAGATATATGCAATTTTTACCATTTTGTTCAATGGTACTATCCTTAATCACACAATTACATAATGTCCTATAGGCAGTCCCTTCATTAGGAGTCGCATTAATAAACTGACTATTCTCATAAACATCACATTTCGAAATCGTCAAATTCCCAATCACTGTATCTGCTACAGAAACAATTTGAAATGCTCTACTTAACCCGGTAAACTCACATTCCTCAACAACACAACCCCTACTTGGAGAGCCAGATGCTGTATAATAAAGAAAAATGGAATCAGATGCACTTACACCCTGGACTTTTATATTCTTCAAACTAAAATAAGCATATGCAGCCGTTGAACCAACAGGAGCCCTACCTGGCATGTAAATACCTATATTTTTACCAATTACTATCAAAGACGGACTAGAAACAGCCGACATTTCTGTATCAGGAAGTAAATGTCGTGAGTTATTATGTTCCCCCCATATATTGACATTATAAATGGTTTTAACCTCTGACCCAATATAATACTGACCTACAAGATAAACATAATAACCATCATAGTATTTTCCTATTATTTCGAAAGTTCGCTGAAAGAAGGGAGCATTATCAGTTCCTGTAGTACCATTCCAGTCGGAAACGCCCCCAACCCATCTTACATCTATGTAGGGCAATTCAAAACCTCCTCCAAGCGTGTTATCGAAAATATTATAAGCAACATCCGTGTTGATATGGGTTTTTGTTCCGGTTACTTTAAAACTGTTACCTCTTGCATTCTTGATACTGCCCCCCTCAAATTGGAGTACGCAGTTGGTGGGAATCGTAATGTCAGCAGCAAGGATGTAGTCATATTGTATAACATAGATAGTATTGGCGTCCTTCATCATTGTTTGTGTCAAAGTATTAACACCATTCACCATATTCTTTTCCAGTACTATATGTCCCAAACCGCTGTACAGAGAGGGTTCATAAACCTTATTAGAAAACGCTATATTTGGTAGATTATTATTCGAGTCACCAGCGCTTTCATTAAACTGACGGGTTCCTGCGCCACTAATACTGTTTGGAATAATAGACAGACCAACAACAGTCGCTGCTCCCATTCTAACGAAACTTCTACGGGAAATTGGATCTGATTCACCCATGATAATGTATTATAAAAAAATAATTAAATCAGTTCAAATGAAGAAACTTGTATTGGGGTGTGGAGATTACTCAACACTTTCTCAAGCATAATGCCTTCGAGGTTGCTATAGTCGTATCCAAAAGTGGAACGGATACCTTGCAACGTGAACTGCATGGCACGGTCTAAGGCAAGTGGCAGACTGTCGCCTTGAAGCAGACTGCCAGTGATGACACTGGTGAAGGAGTCTCCTGTGCCAGGATAGTGGGCTGGTAAGAAAGGACAGGTAACTTTCCAATACCTGTTACCGTTTCTGTTATAGGCATATACGGAGGTCAGATGGGGGTTGTCGATAACAGGGACGCTGGTCACGATAACGATGGTGGGCCCCTTATCTGACAGCTGTTTTAGGTATAGTTTGAGCTGTTTGTCCAACTCTAATTGAGAATTATCACATACCCCTCCGTCGCTTTGCGACACCTCCCCTAACTTGGGGGAGGAGTTATTTGTTGATGTTCCTTGGCTATAGGTAAGAAGAGGATTATCTAAACTCTCTCCAAGAAGGAGGAACATCTCGGTGATATTAGGGGTGATGACATCGGCAAGCTTGATAAGGCTGCGCATCTCCCCTACCATCTCTTCTTTCATGCCTTTATAGAGCTTGCCATTGTCGCCCAAGACGGGATCGACTACGATGAGGTCGTTGGGGCGGCGGAAGTCACGGATCAACTCAGACACCACTTGTACCTGTTCAGGGGAGCCTAAATAACCGGTATAGAAGGCATTGAATTTCAATTCTTGTGCCTTCCAGTTGGCGATGATTTTACGCATCTCGGTGGTAAGGTCGAGGAAGGTGAACTCGGGGTACTGGGTATGGCAGGAGAGTAAGGCTGTGGGCAATGGTGTTACTTCGAAGCCCATTGTCGTTAGTATTGGTATTACGGCGTTCAGTGATACTCGTCCGACGCATGATAGGTCATGAACGGCAACTACTTTCTTATTATTGTTGTTTATTACCATACTCAATTTGCTTTGTTTTTAATTTCTAATCTTCAAGCTGAATAACTTTTATTCATTCTGTTTAGATGAATAAAACTGCCTGAGTTTCTTTCACTAAAAATCGCTCACGTTTTGAATAACCTTGGCTGCACCTCAGCAATTAAAGCAAGCTTTATTGCGTTCGGTTTGCACAAGCTTTCC
>OMSH01000106.1 GCA_900313715.1 uncultured Prevotellaceae bacterium | reverse complement strand
CGGTCATCAACAGATGGGAAGGTGTATAGCCGTCCATCATAATATTGTGAATTGCTGAAGGCTATCAGGCTCTCATGCTTGCTCCGATAGTGCCAAGTAAGATAACGTGAAGGAATAGACAGTGTGATGCAGTCATCGAGAATACTGTCCATATCATCTATCTCAGCTTCCTCCTCATCCACTGCCGAGGTAGAGAAGAAACTGGTAGGCGGCATCTGCATAGGATCACCCACCACCACCAACGCTTTACCGCGTGCGATAGCTCCTACTGCCTCACTCGTAGGCATCTGTGAAGCTTCATCAAACACCACAATATCAAATTTATCTCTATCCAAATCTATGTATTGCGCCACTGAAATAGGACTCATCAGCATACACGGACAAAGTCTTGGTAGCAAAGAGGGAATCTGATCAATTATCTTGCGGATAGTCGTACCACGTCCACCATTGGCTATGTTACGCTTTAAAATTCCCATCTCTGAGTTAGCTGCAGCCTCCATCGTTTGCGAAGGCACATTAGCAGCTAATCGACAATATAGCTCTTTTTTAGTGAGTTCCTGGAATGCAGCTGTCTCCTTGCGGTATTTGTCTATCAGTTCACTGAATATCAAACCATTGAACATACGTAGATGCTCATCGCTATCCACCCTCATCAAAATCAACTGATGATAAATACCCTTCATCAATGCCTGAGCAGCTTCAGTTCCATTCTTGTGCTCTTTTTCAATGTAATCACATACACAATGCAGGTGTTCAGCCTCCAACTCGCGCTTGCGGTTCACCCACTGGCACCAGTTCTTCACCTTGTCAAAATTCAACATCCAACGGTTCAACGTATTGGGGATGTCAGTAGAAATATTTACCTGAGGCACTGTCATATGTGCAAAGGTGGCCATCATTGATTTCTGCTGCTTAAACAACATACTTAGGTTCAACAGTTCCTTCATTTCATCGCCATATTGCTGCTTAAAAGAAGGCAGGTCACCACCTATCTTTTCCAAGAACAAATCTTTTACAGTTACATAACTCATATCGCGCCTGTTAGCATAGTCAACTAAGAACTGTATCACTTGTGGAGCAGCATTATATGATTGCTCTATCTTGGTCCAATCCTGATGTTTGGTACTGACTAACGAACCGAACGCATCCTTCAACAAATCAAGATAATCGTTGACCTTATTTTCATTCTTCTGGTAAGTGTTCACATTGTCGAGCAGTTCCACCACTCCATCGGGTTTCAGATGAGAGTCATACACCCGCATCTTCTTCATGAACGATCGTTTGGCAAAAAACCTTAGAAGGAACCATTTATTCTGAATAGCATTCCATTCCTCCAGCAATTTCATGGGATTAATATCCAATATGCTATCAGCGCACTGCCGTCTCAACTGTTGTTTCAACAAGTCACGTTTCCTGCCTGACGTGACTACCTCAACAAATTCTTTCTTGAAATCTTGGTCGCCT
Organism: uncultured Prevotellaceae bacterium; assembly: GCA_900313715.1. GTDB lineage: Bacteria > Bacteroidota > Bacteroidia > Bacteroidales > Bacteroidaceae > Bacteroides. Next base: position 6,309 of record OMSH01000106.1, on the reverse strand, counting down.
GCCAGTTTCAATAAATTGCCATTCATATTATAGGCATTCTCTAAGGCAGCAACGAATTTAACAAATCCTTCAAGTTCTTCTATGCTGTCATCTGTATTTGAACCGAATAACCTATTGACAAATATTTCTGCAGCCTGTTTGAAAACAGAGAAAGCATCACTAAATTTATGCAAAGTTTCCTTTACCCTGTTGGTGGTTTCTAATCGAGCATCATGAGGCTCCAGTCCTCGTAACGGATGGTCTGCAGGATGGCCTATCAGCTGGAACACAGCATCCAGACTATTCAAATAACTCTCCCATTCATTTAATTTCTCCACATTCATCAACTTCAAATCAGGCAAATTATCAATTAGCTCATCTTCATATTTAATTGATAAATAGCGGATGATATAATCATATAGCGACAGTCCAGAAGGCAATACCTTGTGCAAAGCCTCAATGTTACTAATCATCTTCAGTCGATGTTCATACAGGTGATTGGCAACACTCTCAAACTCCTGTGGTGACTGTATATGTACAGCATCTAACGCTTTCTGCATCTGAGACAAGAAGTGCTGCTTAGTCATTTTATTAGAATGCATCTCCAAGCAGAACGGATCAAGCCCTATCTTCTTAAGTCGTTTCTGCACCACTTCTAATGCAGCCATCTTCTCTGCCACGAATAGCACTCGCTTGCCTTGATACAGAGAATTGGCTATCATATTGGTAATAGTCTGTGATTTACCTGTTCCAGGAGGGCCATGTAAAATGAAACTCTTGCCATCGCCCGAGTCAATCACGGCCTCCATCTGCGAAGAGTCCACATCCAACGGAATAGCATATCGTTGTGGCTTAATAGATTTATCCAATATTCTGGAATCAACACCACCCGTGTTGTCTTGCCATTTCAACTTATTCTCCATCAAGGTGGCAATGACGGGGTTCAATTTTAACTTTGAAGCATTGGTGTGTATGTCGTTCCACATCACAAACTTATTGAAAGAGAACAAGCCCAGCATAGTTTCTTCCAGTATGTTCCATCGTTTCATGTTACTCAGGTACTGACGCAAAGCGGCAAACACCTGTTTCACATCCACACCATGTTGATCGGTTGGTAATGGATTCAAACCCTTGAGATTGATATGAAATTGCTGTTTCAGCAATTCTATCAGCGTGATGTTCAATATCATGTCCTCATCACGCGAACGAATCACATAGCCAGTTTCCCCACCCTTGCGCTCCAAGTCAACAGGCAATAGCAAGATCGGTGCAAAGCGGGGCTGCACACTCTTCTCGCTCTCATACCACTTCAACAGGCCCAATGTCAGGAACAGCGAGTTAGCACCATTCTCCTCCATTGCCGTTCGCGCCATACGGTACAGGAATTTCACCCCATTCTTCAGCTCCGTCTCACTGAGGAACGAAATCAATCGTTTGTTTTTCAGCTCGTCCATTGCCAGCGCCTCCAAATCAGCAGCTTGGAGCGATGAGTCATACATACCGCTCTCCGTAGGTTCAATCTGTGTTTTGGGATAAGGCTGCATTGTAAAGTTCTTCCCGTCCATAAGCTGATCCTCAACCTGGTCAATGCCAAACGATACAAACGGAATGATACGCTTACCTAATTTAGCATTAATCAGGTTGTTTCTAAGTGAGAAGTCCAACAACTTACGCTCCCAAATGGTCTGTTTGGATATAGTCTGTTTATCTTCCTCTATTTTTAGCGCATAATGGTCCAATCGCTCTACCTTTTCAGTAGCATTATCGTGTTTAACCCCATTGTTCTCCACTGTCATCTTACCATTTAGCTCGATACGTTGTGGCAGTGGCTTAATATTACTCAGTCGGCAACGGTGTACATCTACAAACAACAAAAAACGATCTTCATCTTTTAGTTTCAAAACTGCAGACTTAACCGCTTCGTCAAATGCCACAGGTGATGACGATGTCAGTGCAGTAGTCTCCACAAGCACGATGTCATTTACTCCATCTGCACATTTCTTCAGCAAGAACGATGCATCATCACCAATATTCTGCGCATAAATATCTTCCGTAATCCATGCCCCAACGAATGCATGACCTTTCTGTAACACCAGTATAGGAAAGAGTCCAACCGCTTCTAAACATGAAGCAAAAAGCAAAGTGGTATCCAAACAAGTGCCCAGCTTCTCTGTGAGTACTTTATCAGCTAACCTTACACGCTGTCCCATAGGCTCAAACGATGCCGGAGGAGCCACATACACCAAAGCCTCCCCCCTCAATGCCTCGTAGATAGCAGCTACCTGCAAACGAGCCCTATGGCGATCCTGCGTCTGGTATTCATCCATCGCCGACGAGCCCGTCCATTTCTCCATAAACTGCGACGCCTTCACAATCACGCTCGATATCAAGGGATGATTAGGCACCACAAACGAAGCCAACAGTTCAGGACGAACTGAAGTACCCGTCCATTGGTCAAATGTCATCAGACTAATTGGAAAGTCATGTGTTAGCAACTCATCCTCTCCAGCAGTGATAGTAATGGTAAAGACAGTTTCTACCATCTCAGTCATATCCAATAGTTTATCTGCTAATGGTTCAATCCTCAATTCTGGTATCTGAGCCCTTTGCCCTACTTCTATAAAATCTATATGCTTTTCGTTAGGTTTAATAAATTCTCCACTCACGCCCACCTTCACAGTTTGCCAGTTGACAGAGTCATGATTCTCCACCTCACACATCGTGCAGGTATTTACTTTATTAAGCAACATAGAATAGTTCACACATGGCAGATAATCCAGTCGGAAACCTCCTTGGTGCCCATTAATAAAAGAAGATATATAATCCATAAAAAGTGTGTTTTCATGTTAAGCACCTCAAATTTAATCATTTTTTTAAGAATATCAATAAAAAAGTCTTATATTTGTAGAAAATAAGACAAATAAAACTTTTTATTATGAAAAGACACTTTATTTCTTTGGCAGTTATTGCATGTAGCATGAGCGTTTTTGCCCAACTGCCTTATCAGAATCCAGCCCTTTCTCCAGAAGAGCGCGCCGAAGACCTGTTGCTTCGACTCAATCTAGAAGAGAAAGTGACGCTGATGCAGAATACCTCGAAAGGTATCGACCGCCTGGGCATCAAGCCTTACGACTGGTGGAACGAAGCCCTGCATGGTGTAGGCCGTAACGGCTTGGCCACCGTCTTCCCACAGACCATCGGTATGGCGGCATCATGGAACAACGAGTTGCTCGAACAGGTATTCACCGTTGTGAGCGATGAGATCCGTGTGAAGCACCGTTTGGCAAAGGAATCAGGCGATGTAAAACGCTATCAGGGACTTACATTCTGGACCCCAAACATCAACATCTTCCGTGATCCACGTTGGGGACGTGGTCAGGAGACCTACGGCGAAGACCCCTACCTCACTGGTACGATGGGTTTGGCAGTAGTGCGTGGCTTGCAGGGACCAGCTGATTCTAAGTACGATAAGGCCCACGCTTGTGCCAAGCACTTTGCTGTTCACTCTGGTCCTGAATGGAACCGTCACGTGTATAATGCCGACCTCACCGATCCTCGCGACCTCTACGAGACCTACCTCCCTGCTTTCAAGGACCTGGTTACCAAAGGTGGCGTAAAAGAGGTGATGTGCGCCTATAACCGTTACGAGGGCAATCCTTGCTGCGGAAGCAACCGTTTACTGGTACAGATCCTGCGCAACGAGTGGGACTATCAGGGTATTGTGGTGAGCGACTGCGGTGCTATCGACGACTTCTATCGCAAGGGATACCATCAGACTGCAATGGATGCTGCTGAAGCTTCTGCTACTGCTGTGCTTACAGGTACTGATCTCGAGTGCGGTACTGCTTATCGCCAACTGGTTCAGGCTGTTCAGCGTGGTGAGATTAAGGAGAGCGATATCGACGTGAGCGTAAAGCGCTTGCTCAAAGCACGTTTCGAACTCGGTGAGATGGACGAGCACACCCCTTGGGACGATCTGCCTACCTCACTGCTCAACAGCAAGGAACACCAGCAACTCGCTCTGACAATGGCTCGCCAGTCAATGGTGCTGTTGCAGAACAAGAACGACATCCTGCCTCTGAAGAAGAACCTCACCGTAGCTGTGATCGGCGCCAACGCCAACGACTCAGTGATGCAGTGGGGCAACTACAACGGAACCCCTGCAGCTACCGTAACCTTGCTCAAGGGCCTGCAGGCACGCCTGCCTAAGTCCAAACTCATCTACGTTCCTGCTTGCGACCTCACCTCCGACAGAGTGTTCAACAGCCTCTTCAATCAGTGCTACAACGCTTCTGGCAAGGGCTTCGAGGTAGAATACTGGGACAACAAGGACTTCAACGGCAAGTCCATCGTGAAAGGCCGTGAAACCACCCCTTGGTCACGTTATACCGAAGGCAACACCGCCTTTGCAGCTGGTGTACCTCTCAACGATTTCTCTTGCGTGTACAAAAGCACCTTCCACGCTACACAAACGGCTGATGTAGAGTTCCGTATTGGTTGCTTGGGCACCACCACCCTCCTCATCAACGGCCAGGAAGTAGAGAAGAAGACAGGCAACCTCAATGCTCTCAGCGCATTCTATACCCTCAAGGCAGAAGCAGGAAAGAACTACGATATCGAAATTCGCTATCAGTACCTCACCTACGCAGGCAAGATGAGCTTCGACATTGGTCTGAACGAAAAGTTCGATGCACAGAAGGTCATCAACCAAGTGGCAAAGGCCGATGTAGTCATCTATGCAGGAGGTATTTCTCCACGTCTGGAAGGCGAGGAAATGCCTGTATCCATTGAAGGATTCAAGGGTGGCGACCGTACCGATATCGAGTTGCCAGCCATCCAGCGCAACTTCCTCAAGGCCCTCAAGGCAGCAGGCAAGAAAGTGGTTTACGTCAACTTCTCAGGTTCTGCCATTGGTATGGTGCCAGAGACAGAGTCTTGCGACGCCATCATCCAGGCTTGGTACCCAGGTCAGGCAGGCGGCACAGCTATTGCTGATGTCATCTACGGCGACTACAACCCTGCAGGACGCCTCCCTGTTACGTTCTACAAGAACATCAAGCAGGTGCCTGATTTCGAGGACTACAGCATGAAGGGACGCACTTATCGCTACATGACCGAGAAGCCTCTGTTCCAGTTTGGTTACGGCTTGAGCTACACCACCTTCCAGTATGGTACCCCACGCATCGAAGGCAAGAACGTAGTCGTAGCAGTGACCAACACAGGCAAGCGTGCTGGCGACGAAGTGGTACAGCTCTATGTCAAGAAGAACGACGAGAAAGACGGTCCACAGAAGACCCTGCGTGGCTTCAAGCGTGTGAACATCGCAGCAGGACAGACCGTGAATGTCAGCATTCCACTCACTGACGAGACCTTCAACTGGTGGGACAACAAGATCCACACCGTTCATCCTATGAATGGTGACTACACCCTGCTCGTGGGCGCCAGCTCAGCAGATGAGGACCTCCAGTCAGTGGCCTACACCTTCTAACCTCAGGCTCTCGTTTCGAGACAAATAATTAAAGGCTGCAAAAAAACTTGCAGCCTTTAGTTTTCAATTATCAACTATCAATTATTCATTGTTATCGAATAACTACTACAGCAAAAGAATTTGCCGGCAAAGAACCAGCCACCACATTGCCAACAATTTGCAAAGGAACTTCAAGCGGCTGGATACGATTCGGATGGTCTATACTGTTCTCAGCCTCCAAATCATCACTCATCAACACGATAGCCTTTGCAGAAGAGAACAACTGTCCCTTCTTCAAACCATCCAATTTCACACTCACATACTGCATCTGCGATGAAGTATTCGCTACCTTTACATACACCTCATTTGTCTTAGAATCGATCACAGACGATGCAAACAAGCCATCCTGTCCAGCAGCACCAGTGACAGGCTTGCCATTCATGGTCAACGGCAACACGTTGGAACCTTTATAGGTGCTATAGAGTTGCTGCACATAATAGGATGAAGTACGCACCACATCGAGGTTGTCGAACCAGATAAGGTCAGGGCGCCACTGCCAACCTTCCACATGCGCAAATAAAGGAGCATAAGTGGCCATGTGGACAATATCAGCATTACGCTCCAAACCTGTCATGAAGGCTGCCTCGAGCAATGCAGGATAGAAATGGTTGTATTTCTTGCCTGAAATATGACAAGCATACTCACCTGCAAACACCTTTGGACCTTTGCGGTCGTAATTATCATACCGAGCTCCTTGAGAGAGGAACCAGTCTGCTGGACGATAGAAATGCTCATCTACTAAGTCTGCACCCAGACGCTTCATCTCAGGCCACAAATAATCAAACTGTTCGCCTTCAGAATTT
>OMSH01000305.1 GCA_900313715.1 uncultured Prevotellaceae bacterium | reverse complement strand
GAGCGTTCCAACCCAGATGGAAGTATCTGTTTGCATGCTCGCAAGGTGAGTTTCCTCCATCCCGTAAAGAAAATTACGATAGAGGTTGAAGCTCTTGTCCCTCAGACCAATTTGTGGACTTCTTTTATTGTATAATAAGTTTTAAACCATGCGAAATAAGTTTACTTTTTTTGTTTTATCGGTGCTGGCATGCGCATTCATTAGTTGCAAATCAGCCTCTAACAATGATGACAATATGACAAAAGTAAAGATTGAAACCAATAAGGGTGATATCGTTGTAGAACTATATAATGATACTCCCAAGCATAAGGCCAATTTCTTAAAACTGGTAAAAGATGGCACGTATGAAGGCACTCTGTTCCACCGTGTTATCAATAATTTTATGATTCAGGCAGGTGACCCTAATTCCAAGACAGCTGCTAAAGACCAGCAGTTGGGCGATGGTGATGTTGGTTATACTATTCCTGCAGAGTTTGTCTATCCTGAGCGATTCCACAAACGTGGTGCTTTGGCAGCTGCTCGTCAGGGCGATCAAGTGAATCCCAAAAAGGAGTCCTCGGGTTGTCAGTTCTACATAGTGACTGGCCAGGTTTATAATGATTCCACCCTTGTCAACATGGAGAAACGCAAGAATTATAACGTGTTGAATGCTGCTTTCTCTCAATTGGTTATGAAGAACAAGGATGAGATTATGAACATGCAGAAAAAAGGCGATGAGAAAGCCTTGATGGCTATGCAAGAGAAACTGCTTGCCCAAGCACGTGAGCAGATTAAAGACGAGCCTGAGTTTAAGTTCACCCCAGAGCAGGCAGAAGCGTATAAGACTATAGGTGGAACCCCTCATCTTGATGGTGAATATACTGTATTTGGTGAGGTTATTGATGGTATGGATGTAGTGGATGCCATCCAACAAGTGGCTACTAATGCCAGTGATCGTCCTGTAGATGATGTGGTTATTAAAAAAATGACTATCCTTGAAAATTAATAAGCAGACATTGGACAACGGACTGAGAGTCGTGCATATGCAGGATTCCAGTACCCAGATGGTTGCTGTAGATGTACTATACGATGTGGGATCAAGAGATGAGCATCCCGACCATACTGGTTTTGCTCATCTCTTTGAACATCTGATGTTTGGAGGTTCTAAGAATGTGCGTGATTTTGATACTCCTTTGCAGAAAGCAGGAGGTGAATGCAATGCTTGGACCAATGCAGATGTAACGAATTACTATTCTACCCTACCTGCTCATCAGATTGAGACTGCTTTGTGGCTGGAAAGCGACCGCATGATGTCGTTGGACTTGTCAGCTAAGAGCCTCGAAGTGCAACGAAAAGTGGTGATGGAAGAGTTCAAACAACGCTGCATGAACCTTCCTTATGGTGATGTTAACCATCTGTTGTTTCCGCTCTGCTACAAGGTACATCCTTATAAGTGGCCTGTCATAGGAAAGGAACTCAGTCATATAGCCAACGCAACGCTTGAAGAGGTGGCGGAATTCTATCATCGTTTCTATGTACCTAATCGTGCTGTCTTGTCCGTAGTGGGCAATATATCATGGAATCAGACGCTTCATTTGGTGAAGAAATGGTTCGACGATATTCCAAAAGGAGAGGAGTTCGCAAGGTCTTTGCCTCAAGAGCCTCTGCAGACAGAACTGCGTAAGATGAGTGTTGAGCGTTCTGTTCCACAAGATGCCTTGTACATGTCTTTTCATACACCTCCTTATTTGGATAGGGATTATTATGCCTGTGATATTATTTCTGATATCCTCTGTAATGGCGATTCCAGTCGTTTGAAACAAAGGCTCATCCATGAGCGTAAGCTGTTCACTTTCATTGATTCACCCATCAGTGGTACCATTGATGCCGGTCTTCTTGATATTAAAGGCAAACTACGTCCAGGTGTTTCTTTAGAGCAAGCAGAGCAAGCTGTATGGGAAGAATTAGATGCTATAAAGAATGAGATAATCAGTGACTACGAACTTGAGAAGGTAAAAAATAAAGTCGAGTCGGTGCGTACCTTTGACAATATTAATTATCAGCGTGTTGCCTATCGACTTGCTTGGTTTGAACTTAATGAAAAGGCAGAACTAATCAGCGAAGAATCAAATTATTATCGTGCAGTTGACAATGCCTGCATCCAACGTGTTGCCAACGATTTGTTCAATCCCACTAATGCTTCTGTTTTGTATTATCGAAAATCAAACTAAACTTGTTTTTATACTTGAGTAACATTAAAACGCCTCGACCCCAATCAAGCATAAATAAGAGGCTACATACTTACTACTGTCAGGCCACTCTTTTACTTCTACTAACACATCCGTTTGCTACCGTTAAACGGCTTATATTGTATAAAACTCCTTAGTTTATTGCTGCTCAGTTAGAACGATATTCTTTTTTCGAGTTGATTCTTGGTGAATTGTGTCATTATTTCCCCTTCATTTGTCATATAAATCGAAAGTTTTATCTATTTTTGCTTCGTAGAACGTAGCAGGCATGATTGATATCCGCAAATTAGGGGTCAAATGGAAGAAAGTACTGTTGTGGCTTTTTTTAGCTCCGATAGTTTCTTTTCTGACACTGATGGTACTGTTGTATGTACCTCCAGTGCAGAACTTCGTTTGCCAAAAAGCAGCTTCTATAGCCTCTGAGTCATTGGGCATGGATATCAGTATAAGGCGTGTTGATCTGCGTTTCCCCCTCAATTTGTTGGTACACGAAGTGCAAGCTGTTCAGCAAGGCGATACTTTGTTGGATGTGGGGAGCCTCAATGTGCGAGTAAAGGCTTGGCCTTTGTTGCAGGGTAAGGTGGATGTGATGAAAGCTGAGCTATCGGATGCTAAGCTAAACACAGCCAGCATGATAGAAGGTGTGATAGTAAAAGGCAATGTGGGTAACCTGTCATTGCAAAGTCATGATATAGATCTGAATACTCAGGAAGTACTGCTCAATGATGTTTTACTGGCTGATGCCCAAGTATATGTTGCTGTGGCTGACACCACTGCAGAAGATACCCCTTCTGAGCCAGTGAATTGGAAGATTCGCGTGGATGAGATCAAGTTATCACAAGTAGGGGTTGACTTTGAGATGCCTTTAGATACTTTGGCGTTGAGTACTTTCATTAATGAAGCAGCATTGAAAGACGGTTTGGTTGATTTGGCCAACGAACGCTATGAGATCCAGAACTTTGTACTGGATGGAAAACGCCTGTCTTTAGATATGGGCGAAGATAAACGTACCAACAAAACTGAAGGATTTGATCCTTCACATCTGGCACTCTACACTCTTCATCTGGATGTGGATTCTATTCTTTATCAAGCTCCTGATATTAAAGCAGTAATCAATGAACTGAACTTTTTTGAGCGAAGTAGTTTCGAAGTCTCTTCCTTGACTGGTCGATTCTTGGCTGATAGCCAGGGTGTTAAACTGGATGATTTTCGACTGCTTACTCCCAACAGCGAGGCATCTATTACAGCAAGTCTTCCAATGGTTATAGGACAAAGCCGTGATTCTGTAAGTACAAGCGGCGCCCAATGGTCAGAAACTGACCAGCTTACTGCTCGCGTTAATGCCCGTATTGGGAAAGAAGATTTGATGATGCTTGCAGGCAAAGAACTGCTTGATGATATTTTCCGTCAGCGCTATCCGAATCATCCTTTTATCTTGCGAGCTGCGCTGAGTGGGAATCTTCAACATTTGGTAATTTCCCAACTTAATGCCAACCTTCCTGGTGCCCTTACGCTTGCCAGCAGTGGACAACTGAATCATATTACAGATTCTTTGGCACGCAACGGACAACTGAAACTTGATGCCCATACAGGTGACCTTAACTTCCTCTTGGGCTTGGCGGGTATTCAGGCTAATGACCTCTCCATTACCATTCCTGACAGCATCCTAATGGCTGGCAATATGCATTTGGATGGTTCAAATCTGGCTACTCGGCTCACGCTGATGGAAGGAATGGGGAAGGTCTCTATTGCAGGTTCCTATCATTTGCTTAGAGAAGCCTATGAAGCCGATGTCCGCATCGACTCCCTGCGAATAGACCACTTCCTGCCTCAAGATTCTATCTATTTGTTCTCAGGTCATGCTTTGGCTAAGGGCAAGGGACTGGATTTTGCATCCCCAAAATCAACAGGTCAGTTTGAGGCGGTGGTTGACCAGATGCAGTACAAAGAGATGAACTTACGCAACATCAAAGCCGATGGTTCATTGCAAAACAGTAGGTTAGCCATGAACCTGCAAGCCGACAACGAAATTATCCGCCTCTCCGGTAATGGTCGTATTCGTATGGATGTGCCTCACTTCAATGGAAATGTAGATATGCAGATAGAGGATGTCAATCTGTATAAGTTGGGTTTGGCATCCAAACCGTTGCAAAAACCGTTTGCCCTGCATATTATAGGTGTGGCTCGCAGAGATTCTGCGCAATTTGACATTCAAGGTGGCGACCTTGACCTCCGTTTGAAGTCGCTTACCACCATAGACAAGCTTTTGGCTGACGGACAGCGTTTTGATGAGTTGCTTCGTAAGCAGATTGACTCACGACAACTCAATCATGCTGATCTTCGCGCCGCTTTGCCTTCAGGAGGTTTGCGCATTCGTGCCGGCAAGGACAATCCGTTGGCTAACTACCTCAAGACAGAGGGAATAGCTTTTGACGATATGTTGGTGAACTATGGCTTCACTCCCGAGATGGGTATCAACGGAAGGGCTTCGGTACATGGACTGAAGATTGATTCTTTACAGCTTGACACCATTTATCTCACTCTTCGACAGGATACCTCACACTTGGCTTTGCAAGGAGGTGTCATCAATGGTCCTCGCAATCCCCAATATGTGTTCCATGCTTACCTGGACGGCGATATACGCAGCAAGGATGTGGATATGAACATCAACTATATTGATGGCAAAGGAAAGACAGGCTTGCAGTTAGGTTTCAATGCCCAACCCGTCGTAAATGACAACAGAGCAGGCATGGGCAACGGCTTGCTGGTCACTCTCACACCTGAGGAGCCCATTGTAGCCTATCGCAAGTTCCGTTTCAACGAAGATAACAACTGGCTTTACCTCCATCAGGACAAGCGCCTATATGCCAGCGTGGATATGCAAGGTGATGAAGGTTTGCGTTTCCTCTTGCGAAGTGACAGTAACGATACTGTGTCTCTGCAGAATATGACGATGGAACTTTCAAGGTTCAAACTTAACGAGTTATCTTCCATCTTACCCTATGTGCCCGAGTTGGACGGTTTACTAACAGTCGATGCCACCTATCTACAGTCAGCTACCTCTATGCAGGTCAGTGCCGAGTCGATGATCAACTCTTTTACCTACGGGCACAAACCAGTAGGCGACGTCAATGTTGGTCTTACTTGGCTGCCGGAAGGCAACAACAAGCACTATCTCGACTCCTATCTGATGTTGGATAATGAACAGGTGGTAATGGCAAGTGGTTCCTTGAAGGGAGATACCTTGAACATTGATGCCGATGTGGATGATTTTCCATTACGGGTGGCCGATGTGTTCATGCCTGAAGGTTATGTCAATTTCCTGGGTAAGCTGCAAGGAAACCTTGAGTTGAGAGGCGTTACCGACAAGCCCAGGGTGAATGGCGAGGTAAGGATGGATGGTGTGTCGATTGTGTTAAAGCAAGCAGGGGCAAATTATCGTTTAGACGACCGCCCCATCACGATTACAGCCAACCAGATGGTGCTGAATGATTTCTCCATCTATACCACCAGCGACAATCCATTTGTGGTAAAAGGCGTAGTTGATTTCAGAGATATCTCCAATCCATCGGCCGTTTTGTCGTTGAGAGCCAACAACTATACTTTGTTGAATGCGCCCAGAACCCGTGAGAGTCTGTTGTTTGGCAAGATATTCGTAGATATGAACGCCACGATTCGCGGTCCGCTTACGGGCTTGGTGATGCGTGGACAAATGAATGTGCTGGGTGATACCAATGCTACCTATGTGTTGGCCAACTCGCCACTTACAGTGGAAGACCGATTGGATGGTTTGGTTACTTTCGTTTCGTTCAACGACACCTTGAACCTAAGCAAGAACAATCAGAGCAGCATGTCGTTAGGTGGCTTGGATATGAATATGACGGTACACATTGATGATGCCGTTCGCCTTCGTGCCAACCTTACCACAGATGGCAACAAGTATGTAGAACTGCAAGGAGGTGGCGACCTCAACATGCTTTATACCCCACAGGGTGATATGAGCCTTACGGGCAGATATACCCTTACAGGTGGCACCATGAAGTATTCTCTCCCTGTCATCCCACTGAAGGAGTTTACGTTTACACAAGGCAGTTATGTTGATTGGCGAGGAGACATCATGAATCCTCGTCTGAACCTGACGGCGACAGAGCGCGTTCGTGCTGCAGTCAGCGATGGCGAGAACAGCAGTCGCCGTACTGACTTCGATGTGTCGGTTTCCATCAAGAACACGCTGGAGGCTTTCGACTTGAGCTTTGATTTGGAAGCCCCCAATGACGGCAATATCCAAAATGAACTGCAATCCATGAGCTCTGATGAACGCAGCAAGGCGGCCATCACCATGTTGGCTACAGGCATGTATATGGGAAATAGTGGGGCCAGCAATGGATTGACGATGGGAGCTGCTCTCAACAGCATTCTCCAAAGTCAGATCAACTCGTTGGCAGGCTCTGCCTCCAACTCATCATTCAGTGTAGGTATTGAAGACCGCTCCATGCAAACGGGTGCTGTCCAAACTGACTATACGTTCCGCTATTCACAACGTTTATTCAATGACAGGGTGCAGATTGTCATAGGTGGCAAGATATCAACAGGCTCCAATGCTACCAACAGTATGAACAGCTTTATTGACAATGTGTCGTTCGAATACCGTTTGGATAGTGGAGGAACGCGTTATGTCCGTGCATTCCATAAAAAGAGTTTTGAGAATATCCTGGAGGGAGAGATTTCGGAAACGGGTGTCGGCTTCCTCTTCCGTAAGAAACTGGATAGCCTGAGCGATTTGTGGATGTGGGGAAGAAAGAAAAATTGAGAATTAATGATAAAGCGATTCATATACATATTGATGTTGACACTTGTGGTGCAAGGTTGCTCTGTCACCAAGAACCTGCCCGAGGGAGAAGTGCTGTATATCGGCCAGAAACCCATGCAGATTCAGGGCAATGACAGCCTGAGTGCTGTGGGTGTCGTGGCTTTGGAGGAAGTGACTGCTGCCCTTGCAACAGCCCCCAATAACGCCTTCTTGGGAAGTTCCACTACGCGCATCCCCCTCCCTATAGGGCTTTGGTTCTACAATGCTTTTGTCAAGAGCGAGAAAGGATTGGGCAAATGGATATTTAACCATTTTGCTGCCGACCCCGTTCTTGTTTCTGGTGTCAACCCAGGCATTCGTTCGCAGGCGGCAAAGAATATCTTGCGTGATTACGGCTATTTCCGCGGCAATGTTTCCTACGAAGTGATTCCTCAAGAGCATGACTCACTTCAGGCTAAGATACAGTATAAAGTCAACATGAACCAACCCTATTTCATTGATACGGTTTACTACAAAGGATTCTCTCCGCGAACCACAAGTATCTTCGAGCGGGCTCGCATACGTTCGTCTATCACTCCAGGTACTCAGTTCAATATCAACGACCTTAATGCCGAGCGTCTGCGCCTGAGTAACCTTTTGCGTAACGTGGGCGACTTTTATTTCCGGCCTGACTATATCACTTACCAGGCAGACACCACACTGGTGCCAGGAGGCGGACATGTGAGTTTAAGGATGGTGCCGATAGAAGGCTTGCACGAAGCCGCACAGAAGCCCTTTGTGGTAGCCTCTACTACCGTCAATTTCCTTGGGGCGAAAGGCGAGGAACCCAACGATTCTACCTCTTACAAAGGCGTGAAGATTAACTTTTACAATAAAGTGCCTGTGCGACCTAACATGCTGTATCGATGGCTTGACTACAACAACTACCGGATGAAGAGGCGGATGGACGACTCGACAGGTGTGACTCGGACAGCACCTCGCAACCGCTATAGCCTGCAACGTCAGACACGCATCCAGGAACGTCTGGCCAACCTGGGCATCTTCCGTTATCAGGAAATGCAGTATGTGCCACGTGATAGTACGTTGGTGGGAGACACCTTGGATGTGGTGATGAACATGATGATGGACAAGCCCTATAGCGTGACGGCGGATTTCAACATGAAACTGAAGAGCAATAACCAGATGGGCCCAGGTGCCTCGCTGGGCATCACACGCAATAATGTGTTTGGCGCAGGCGAAACCTTCAATGTGTCACTCACAGGCTCTTACGAATGGCAGACAGGAAAGAACAGCTCGTCAAAGTTGAACAGATATGAGTATGGCATCTCTACCAGCCTTACGTTCCCACGAGTGGTGTTCCCACGCATAGGCAAACGTGAGTATGACTTTCCTGCCACCACCACCTTCAAGTTGTATGCCAATCAGCTGGTGCATCCAAAATACTACCACATGCAGGCCTTCGGTGGCAGCGCTACCTACGAGTTCCAACCCACCAGCAAGTATAAGCACTCATTCACACCGTTGAAGTTGACTTACAACCGCACCTATGACGAGACCGAAGAGTTTATTGAACTTTTCTTCAAGAACCCAGGGATATATGCCAGCATGGACGACCAGTTTATTCCGCAGATGGAATATAGTGTTACCTACGATGACTCCAAGCAGCAAGGCGCCAGGAATACCAAGTGGTGGCAAGTCACCTTCTCGTCAGCAGGCAATGTCACCGCCGCCATCTACAAGTTAGCCGGCAGAGACTGGGGTGAAAAGGAAAAGAAGATGTTAGGCTCCCCCTTTGCCCAGTTCCTGAAACTTAATGCTGAGTTTCGCTATCATCATGTACTGAACGATAATATGACCTTGGCCATGCGCGCCACAGGCGGTGTAATCTGGGCTTACGGTAACTCCACCTATGCCCCCTTTACAGAACTGTTCTATATCGGAGGCGCCAACAGTGTCAGGGCTTGGCCTGCCCGTCAGATAGGACCTGGCAATGAAGATATCGACAGAAACAACCGCCTCTTCTTCATACACATGGGTGATATGCGCTTAGAGGCTAATATGGAATTCCGCTTCCGCATATTTGGCAACCTGCATGGAGCAGTGTTCCTCGATTGGGGTAATATATGGAATTTACGCAACTCCGACCTGAGTGATGCTAATCAGAAGTTCCGTCTCAAGAATCTTTTCAAGCAAATGGCCTTAGGCACAGGCTTGGGTGTGCGTTACGACATGGACTTCCTGGTGCTTCGTCTGGATTGGGGCTTAGGACTCCACGCTCCCTATGATACGGGCAAGAGTGGCTATTTTAATTTACCGAAATGGAATGATGCTATGGCACTTCATTTTGCCATTGGCTACCCATTTTAAATGGATAATGGATAATGGATAATGGAGACTTTCTGGAGCAGCGAGAGCAGAGTCAAGCTTGCTTGGTCTATGCCGAGTCGCAACAGAATTGGGCGAAGCCAATTATTAATTTAATAACATATAGTTTTATGAAACCTACATTATTTTTGTTAGCTGCAGGAATGGGAAGCCGCTATGGCGGTTTGAAACAGCTCGATGGTCTGGGCCCCAATGGCGAGACCATCATGGACTATTCTATTTACGATGCCATCCACGCAGGATTTGGCAAGTTGGTGTTTGTCATTCGCAAGGATTTCGAGGCTGATTTCCGCGAGAAGATCATCTCCAAGTACGAAGGACATATCCCTTGTGAACTGGTTTTCCAGAGCATCAATGATCTTCCCGAAGGCTTTACTTGTCCTGAAGGCCGTCAGAAGCCTTGGGGAACCAACCACGCCGTGATGATGGGTGCGCCAGTAATCAATGAGCCCTTTGCCGTTATTAATTGTGACGATTTCTATGGCCGCGACAGTTTCGAGGTGATGGGCAAGTGGTTGTCTGCTCTGCCAGCAGGCTCAAAGAATGTATATTCTATGGTGGGCTTCCGTGTGGGCAATACCCTGAGTGAGAGTGGCACCGTAAGTCGTGGCATTTGCGAGACCAATGCCAGTCGCCTGTTGACCTCAGTAGTGGAACGTACCAAGATTATGCGCCGTGAGGGCGAGGTGCAATATCTTGACGATGATGACAAGTGGGTAAGCACACCAGAGACGACCCCTGTCAGCATGAACTTCTGGGGCTTCACACCCGATTATTTCCAGTACAGCGAGGACTATTTCAAGTTCTTCTTAAGCGATGAGAAGAACATGACCAACCTCAAGAGCGAGTTCTTTATCCCTCTGATGGTAGATAAGCTCATCAATGACGGTACTGCTACCTGCGAGGTGCTCGACACCACCAGCAAGTGGTTTGGCGTGACCTATCCGGAAGACCGTCAGAGTGTGGTGGATAAGATAAAGGCATTGGTTGATGCCGGCGTTTATCCCAACAAGCTGTTTTAAGAAATTATAGGTACAAGAGAACCTTTGTGCCTCGAGGAAAATTGATTATTGGAAGTGGCTGCCTGCAAAGGCAGCCTCTTTTTATTTCAGCAATAATACCAATACTGGAATGGTTACCAGGGAAAGCAGAGTCGTGAAAAATGTCATTTCTGCTATCAGCGTAGTATCCTTGTTGTATTTCAGGCAGAGTATGGTGCCGTAAGTAGCCACAGGCATCGCTATCACCACCGTATTGATATAAGTCACGTAATGCTCGAAGCCCAGTGCCAGGCACAGGAAATGAACGCCTATAGGCAGTAGGCACAGGCGCAGCAAGGTAGTGCCATAAATCAGGGGCGTTCCTAGAAAGGCGCGAAGCGGCAGTTGCGACATCGACGAACCGATAATCAGCAGGGCGGCAGGCACGGTGATATTGCCAACCATCGTAAGCGGCTGACTGATATAGCCAGGGATATTGTCTATGCCAAGCGCCACAATCAGCATAGACAGATAAGCCGAGAGCATCGGCGTACTATAAAGCACCTTCTTATTGAACCGCTTTTGATTAGGGCCATCGCCACCCGTAATCATCATCGTACCGATGGTAAAGACAGCAAAAGTGTTGACCACATTCAGCACAGCGGCATAGAATACAGCCTGATGACCGAAAAGAGCATCTACCACCGGATAGCCCATGAACCCCACGTTGCCAAACACCAGTGCAAAGGCCACGATGCCCCGATGCTCCACCCGTTTCGTCAGCAGCCGCGACAGTCCCCATGCAGCAGCCGTCAGCACCACGTAGGTGAAAGCACTGATGAGCAAGAGCGGAAGGATATAGCGTCGGTCAGGCAACTCACCCGTCATGGCCGACGAGAGGATCAATGCCGGACAAGTCCAGTTGATGACCAAGCTGGACAACTTCCGGTCGAATTCGCCCCCCATATAGTTCATTTTGCCAGCCGCATAGCCCACCACGGCAATAGCAAAAAGAGTTATCATCACT
>OMSH01000009.1 GCA_900313715.1 uncultured Prevotellaceae bacterium | reverse complement strand
ATGGTGTTATCCATGCCTATGAAACGCACATCACTCTTGATGTTGGCCATCTGCAGGTAACGTTTGGGTAACAAGATGCGTCCGCTGCCATCCAGTGTCATCACCTCGGCTTCGCTAACAAACTGGCGGAAGATATTCTGTTCTCGTTTACTCCATTTGTTCAAGTTCCTACGTAATTGGTCTTGAGTCTCTTTCCATACACTCCCAGGATACAGCACTAAACAGTCTTGATGAACATCTTTACGCAATACCAACCATTCCTCGCCATCAGCTTGCAGCAGTTTCCTAAAGCCAGAGGGAATGAATACCCGGCCTTTGGCGTCAGTTTTAGCTTCAATATTGCCTAAGAATTGTGCCATAATTACCTTATTTATGATATTTGGGCGTAAAATTACACAATTCCCCACAATTCCCCACATTTTTATATAACTTTTTTTGAAGAAAGTTTTCAACAGGGTTGTTGAAAAGTTATTTACTTGAAAATGAGGATTCTTTGATTTTTCTATTTTGGTGGGGCAAGTTTTTCTTTTTTTTTCAATCTTAATGATGCTTAAATTCATTATTTAAGAGCCTTGTTTTTGTCGAACGTAGTACAAATAATTCGTTAATGGTATCTTTTTGTCGCAATTTCTTTCAAAATTCTTTTAGATATCCAAAAGATAGTTTAAATTTGCACCCAAATCGAATTATAAGATTACATGGCTGACGATTCTGTCTTTTTGATTGATATAGACAAAGTATTAAAGGAAAAAGCTCCCGATAAGGCGAAATATGTGCCTGGCTTTGTTGTCTCCTACTTGAAGCGCATTGTGCATCAAGAAGAGTTGAATGAAATTCTGACACGTTTGAAAGATAAGCAAGGTACCGAGTTTGCCAAAGGAGCTTTGGAAGAACTGAATGATACCATCGTGGTGAAAGGCGAAGAAAACCTACCCAAAGACGGTCGGTTATATACTTTTGTTTCCAATCATCCGATGGGCGGACAGGATGGTTTGGCATTGGGAGCAGTGATTGGTGAACATTATCACGGAAAGATCAAGTTTTTGGTCAACGACCTGTTGATGAATCTCCACGGCTTGGCTCCTTTTTTTATTCCCATCAACAAAACCGGTAAGCAAGCAAAGGATTTCCCACGTAGGGTGGAGGCTGGTTTTGCTTCGAAAGAAGACCAGTTGATTATATTCCCAGCAGGCATCTGCTCACGAAAGCAAAACGGAGTGATTAAAGACCTGCCTTGGAAAAAGACCTTTGTGACCAAGAGTGTTGAGTATCAACGTGACATAGTACCTATCTACTTTGATGGCAGAAACTCTGACTTTTTCTATAACTTGGCCAATGTGTGCAAGTGGTTGGGTATTAAGTTTAACATTGCCATGCTCTACTTGGCCGATGAAATGTTCAAGAATAAGAACAAGACGTTTACTGTTACTATCGGTAAGCCCATTCCGTGGCAGACATTTGACAATACAAAAACTCCTAACGAGTGGGCACAATTTGTAAAAGAAATAGTTTATAAATTGAATATATCCCAGCAAGCCTGAAAAAGACTGCTTCAAGAAAGTTGACAGATTATGATAGAGGAAGAAATTATTCAACCCATCAGCAGAGATTTGCTGAAAGCTGAACTGACGGAAGACAAACGTTTGCGAATGACCAATAAGAGTCATAACCAAATATATATTGTGACTGCTCATAATGCCCCCAATACCATGAAAGAGATTGGTAGGTTGCGTGAAATTGCTTTTCGCGCCGCTGGTGGTGGTACGGGTAAGTCGATGGATATTGATGAATTCGATATCATGGAAAACCCCTACAAGCAGTTGATTGTTTGGGATCCTGAGTCAGAGGAAATTTTAGGTGGATACAGATATATCTTAGGTACAGATGTTCAGTATGAGCCTAACGGTCAACCTAAGTTGGCTACAGCCCATATGTTCCACTTTTCTGAGAAGTTCTTAAAGGACTATATGCCTACTACCATTGAATTGGCTCGCTCGTTCGTGACCTTGGAATATCAAGGTACAAGGGCAGGGAGTAAGGGCTTGTTTGCCTTGGATAACCTCTGGGATGGATTGGGTGCTTTGATGGTGATTAAGCCTAATGTAAAGTATTTCTTTGGCAAGGTTACCATGTATCCTTCCTACATCCGCAAGGGCAGAGATATGATTTTGTATTTCTTGCGCAAGCATTTTGGCGACAAGGACAATCTGATTACACCTATGAAACCTCTGGTGATTGAGAGTGATGAGGCTGAGTTGGCAAAATTGTTCCCTAATGATACATTCAATGAAGACTATAAAGTGCTTCATAGCGAAATCCGCAAGATGGGGTATAATATCCCCCCATTGGTGAATGCCTATATGAACCTTAGTCCTACCATGCGTATGTTTGGTACCGCTATCAACTATGGCTTTGGCGATGTGGAAGAGACAGGCATCTTGATAGCAGTAGATGAGATTTTGGAAGAAAAACGCATGAGACATGTTGAGTCATTTTTAAAAAATGAGCCCAATGCCGCCAGGTTTACTTCTGGCCAAAACAAGGTAATTTATCCTGAGAAATAATTACACAGCAGGTAGGCTGTTGCCATTCAGTTTTCTATAAAGATCAAGTGCAAAGACATCCGTCATGCCCGAAACATAGTCTAATACCGCCTGGATTCTCTCAAAGAGTTCAGACGATTTCATGTTATACTGGCTTGAAACCCTGTTGATTAGCAGTTGCGAGTAGGCTTTTTCTGGCGATAACACAGCATCCATCATCAACTCTATCAGTGTTCCGATGATGCGAAAACCTGCCACCTCAATATCTACCACATCACGTGATTTGTATATACGTTCATATGCCACTTTACAGCAATGTTTGTAAGCATTGGCGGGCTGTTCGGATATGTGACTGATCAGTGATCCGTCAAACTCACCATTCAGTATCTTCTCCTCGTTGTTCAAAAAGGTTTGTGTACATTCGTGCGTCAGCAAACCAATCACATTTGAGCGCAGGTAAGCTATCTGTTCGTTCTCGTCGCTCACCATACCCAGCATTTTTTCCAACTTGGCCTTACGCTCTTCTGAGAAATAGCCTATCAGCAAATCTTTTGTTTCCTCCAACGATAGAATCTTTAACTTGAACGAATCCTCGATGTCCATGATCTCATAGCAAATGTCATCAGCAGCCTCTACCAGATATACTAAAGGATGGCGGGCATACATCTGTTCACCCAGTTTCTTGATACCTAACGCTTCGGCTATCAGTTCATAGCCACTACGCTCGGATGTGAAGAAGCCAAATTTACCTTTTTTGTTGGCAAAATTCGATGAATAGGGATATTTTACAATGCTGGCCAAGGTAGAATAGGTCAGCACGAAGCCACCTTTCCTGCGTCCCTCAAACTGGTGGGTTAGCAGTCTGAAAGTATTGGCATTGCCTTCGAAATGGGTAAGGTCGTTCCATTGGCTTTCCTTAAGCTGCTCTTTTAGTGTCAAGCCTTTACCCTCAGAGAAGAAAGTGGAGAATGCCTTCTCGCCAAAATGACCGAAAGGTGGGTTGCCCAAGTCGTGTGCCAAACAACCAGCCGATACAATTGCGCCAATCTCTGGTAAGTTGGTGTTTTGCAAGGCTGGCTCTCTTTCCAGAATACCCTTAGCCACGTCATTGCCCAGAGAACGACCTACACATGAAACTTCTATACTGTGAGTCAGTCGATTGTGTACGAACACACTCCCTGGTAAAGGAAATACCTGTGTCTTGTTTTGCAATCTCCTGAAAGGAGGTGAGAAGATCAGTCTATCGAAATCACGCTGGAATTCCGTTCGGTTCTCATGCCTTTCCTCATGAAGTTCTTCTAACCCGAATCTTTTGGCGGAAATCAGTTTACTCCATTCCATTTTTTCATCCTCTTAGTTTAAATTAACTACAAAAGTATAAAATATATGGTAGAAAAACATTATTTTCGCAACTAATTAGTAAAACTTATATGTTATGAAGGTACAAATCATCAATAAGTCACATCATCAGTTACCTCAATATGCTACTATTCAGTCTGCTGGAGTTGACTTGCGAGCCAATCTTAGCAACCCCGTTGTCTTAGCACCTATGCAGAGGGCTTTAATACCTACTGGCCTCTATATTTCCCTGCCTGCAGGTTATGAAGCGCAAGTACGTCCCCGTAGCGGGCTGGCTATCAAGAAAGGTATCACTGTGTTGAATTCACCAGGCACGATTGATGCTGATTATCGAGGTGAGATTTGCATCATCCTCATCAATCTCTCACAAGAGGAGTTTGTAGTGAACGATGGTGAACGTGTGGCACAGATGATTATTGCCCGTCATGAGCAAGCTGAGTGGGTAGAGGTGGAAACACTTGATGAGACCGATCGTGGTGCTGGTGGTTTTGGACACACTGGTAAGAGCTAATAATTGAGCTTCGCTCCAATTTCGTCGCGACTCGGTATAGCTCAAGTGAGCTTGGCTATACCCTCGCTGCTCCGAAAAGTGAAAATTGATAATTGATAATTCAAAATTGAAAATTGAGGATTAAGATTTCTATATTACTTTGTTGTTTGGGTGTTGTGTTACCTATACTGGTACAAGCACAGGATACTGACGACCTCGATCGTAAGTATGACTATTATTTCCACGAAGCTACCCGCCTACGCATACAGAAGAAGTATGATGCTTCTCACGATATGCTCATGCATTGCCTTGCCATTCGTCCTCACTCCCCTTCTGCCCTTTACGAATTGGCACAATATTACATCGTTCTGAAGCAAACTGAACGAGGCACGGCTACTATGGCCGAGGCTGTGAAATACGCCCCTGACAATTATTGGTATGGACAAGGACTTGCTAATCTTTATATACAACAGAATAAACTGGATGAGGCTGCTACTCTGTTGGAGAATATGGCCATTCGTTTCCCCAATAAGATAGATTTAACCTATAGTTTATTACAAGTATATAACCGACAAGCTAATTTTGAGAAATCTATCGAGATACTCGATAAATTGGAGGTCCGCTTTGGCAAGACCGAACAAATTTCCATGCAGAAATTTGCCATTTACGATCAGCAAGGAGAGACTGAGAAGGCAATGGCTGAGTTGAAGAGCCTGGCAGATGAGTTCCCTACCGATTATCGATACCTCGTCATTCTGGGTGATGCCTATCTGCAAAAAGAGCAATACCAACAAGCCTACGATATCTACCAGCAAGTCCTGAAGACTGAGCCAGACAATGCGATGGCCATGTACTCGCTGGCGGCTTATTATGAACAGACGGGTCAGACTGAGAAATACGACCAGCAACTGAACTCTGTTTTGCTGAACCGTAAGGTGGATGCCGACACCAAGTCGGATGTGATGCGCCGGTTGATTATTCGCAACGAAAATAGCCATAAAGATAGTACCATAGTAATCAATATCTTCAACCGTATCATGGAACAGGAACCGGATGAGGCCCAGCTTCCCATGCTGTACGCCCAGTACCTGTATTCTAAGAATATGCGGGAAGAGGCTATCCCTGTGCTGAAACAAGCTCTTCAGATTGAACCTACTAACACAGCTGCCCGTATGACCTTGTTGGGTGAAGCGGTAAATAAGCGCGACTATGAGTGGGTGATAGATATTTGTCAAACAGGCACTGAGGCCAATCCAAATATGCTGGAGTTTTATTATTACTTGGCCATAGGCTATAATCAGACCCAACGTACCGACAGTGTTGTCAGTGTCTGTCAACGTGCCTTGCTGCATGTTACCGACGATAGCGATTCGAATGTGGTGAGCGACTTTTACGCCATCTTGGGTGATGCCTACCATACCAAGAAGAAGATGGCAGAAACGTATGAGGCATACGAGAAGGCATTAGAGTATAATTCCAACAATATCATGGCACTCAACAACTATGCTTATTATCTTTCTTTGGAACGCCGCGATTTGGACAAGGCGGAAGAGATGAGCTATAAGACCGTTAAGGCTGAACCCACCAATGCCACTTACCTCGATACATATGCCTGGATATTGTTTGAGAAAGCCAATTACGAGCAAGCTAAAATATACATCGATCAAGCTTTGCAGAACGATGACAGTTTGAGTGCCGAAGTGTTGGAGCATTGTGGTGACATCTATTACCATACAGGTGATACCGACAAGGCAGTGGAGTTCTGGCAGAAAGCCAAGGACAATGGTAGCACTTCTTCCACCATTAACCAGAAGATACGACAAAAGAAATACGTTAGATAACTGTTTCCGAGATCATTATCATGAGAATAAGACAATATAGAAATAACAGTCGCTTTCTGAAGCTGCGAGCTCCTAAGATGCTGGCATCGATTTGGTCGATTCGCGACAGAGTAGGACGCTGTCAATGGTTAGCATTACTTTGTTTGGTATTGCTAACAGCTTGCAAGAGCAGCAAGACTATCGTTACTGATACAGACATCCCACAACTATACTTATCTTCCAGGTTGGAACTCACTATCCCCCATGGTGATGCTACGTTCACCGTCAATGGTACCATGAAAATGAAAGAGGGAGAATTGGTGCAACTGTCTTTGCTCATGCCTTTGTTTCGTAGTGAGGTGGCCCGCATTGAGGCAACTCCTACCTACCTGTTGATGGTCGATCGCATGAACCGTAGGTTTGTCAAGGCCAACGAATATGAGCTTCGCGACTACCTGCCAGCTGATAGCTATCAACGTTTGGAGCAACTGATTAAGAATGCTGCTAAGCCTGGGGGCAAAACTACCCTTTCGGGCGAAGAGATAGGTATCAGGCAATTGGCAAAGGCGAGGATTGAGTTGTACGACTTTTCCAATGAGCCTTTCTTTATCGAGCCTACTGTCGTTAGTACACGATACCGTCAGGTCACCATCGAAGAAATGTTACAATTGCTCATGAATCTATGAAACGAGTCCTCCTCATATTACTGCTTGTCTGTGTGCCTATGCTATTGTTGGCGCAATCCAACAAGCGTATCAAGGAGTTGGAGCAAAGACGCTCTACCTTGCAGAAACAGATAGCAGAGACGGAGGAATTGCTGAAGACAACCAACAAGAATGTAGGTAGTCAACTCAATGGCCTAAATGCCCTGACCGGACAGATTGAGGATCGTCGTCGCTACATTGATAATATCAACAACGACCTTCAGGAGGTTGATAGCGAGTTGGTCGTCCTTGACCAGCAGTTAGATACCTTGAAGCTCAGTTTAGAGGAGAAGAAACGTCGTTATGAGGCCTCCCTGAAATACCTTTATAAGAACCATAGCATCCAGGAGAAGCTTATGTTTATCTTCAGTGCCGAGACCCTTTCGCAGACCTACAACCGCTTGCGCTATGTGCGTGAGTATGCTACTTATCAGCGTTTACAGGGCAATGA
Source organism: uncultured Prevotellaceae bacterium (assembly GCA_900313715.1). Classification (GTDB taxonomy): domain Bacteria; phylum Bacteroidota; class Bacteroidia; order Bacteroidales; family Bacteroidaceae; genus Bacteroides. The sequence goes on along the minus strand of OMSH01000009.1, from coordinate 2,387 downwards.
GATCATCCACAAGCAAGCAGAAGTGACGCAGAAACAAGAAGAGCTGCAAAGCGTGCGAGACGAGAAGATACGCCTTTTGGCTGAACGAGCCTCTGAAAAACGTAAATTGGAGATACAAGAGCAGCAAGCTCAGAAGGTAATTAAGGATCTGCGTTCAAGGCAAAAGGGTTTGCAAGACGAGATTAAGAAAAAGCGTCGTGAGGCTAACCAACTGAATAACCAAATCGACAAGTTGATAGCTATTGAGATAGAGAATGCCCGTAAGCGAGCCGAAGAGGAGGCTCGCAGGGAAACTGAGGCCAAGAGGAAAGCCGAGGAAGCAGCTAAAGTTAAGGCAACAGATACTAAAACAGCCAATGTTACAACAACTACCCCTGCTACTCCTGCAGCTCCAGCTGACAAACCTGCCACTACCGCAAAGGCTGAAACCTATACCATGAGCAAAGCCGACCGTGAGCTTTCCACTAATTTCGCCTCCAATCGAGGCAAGTTGCCCATGCCTATCACCACCTCGTATATTATCGTGAGCCATTATGGTCAATACAATGTAGCAGGTCTTCGTAACGTTACACTTGACAACAAAGGCATTGATATACAGGGCAAACCAGGTGCACAGGCTCGCGCTATCTTCAACGGTAAGGTGGCGGCTGTCTTTCAGCTCAACGGCTTGTTCAATGTCTTGGTGCGTCACGGGTCTTACATCTCTGTTTATTGCAACCTCTCCAAGAGTGATGTTAAACAAGGCGATGATGTTACTACCCGTCAAGTCCTGGGTACTGTCTATAGCGATTCTTCTGATAATAACCGTACAGTCCTACATTTCCAGCTTCGCAAGGAGAAAGACAAATTGAATCCTGAAGTTTGGTTAAACAAATAACCCATTAAGCCATGAAAATACTACGAGAAAGAATCCTGCAAGACGGCCGTTGCTTGGAAGGCGGCATCCTGAAAGTAGATAGCTTCATCAACCACCAGATGGACCCTAATCTGATGAAGCAAGTAGCTGTTGAGTTCATTCGACGCTTTGCCGACCTGCCCATCAACAAGATACTCACAGTAGAAGCATCTGGCATCGCTCCGTCTGTTCTGTTAGGCTATCTCTTGGAACTGCCTGTAGTGTATGCCAAGAAGAAAAAACCATCTACCATGCAGGAAATGTATGTGGCTGAAGTCCGCTCTTTTACCAAGCAGCGCGATTATACTATGGTAATCAGCAAGGAGTACCTCACGCCAAAAGACCATATCCTTTTCGTCGATGATTTTCTGGCTTATGGCAATACCGGACTGGGCATTATCGACTTATGCCAGCAAGCGGGAGCCACCATCGAAGGCATGGGCTTTATCATCGAAAAGGCCTTCCAGCATGGTCGTGAACTACTCACCGAAAACGGAGTTTTTTGCATCGAGTCATTGGCCATCATCGACTCTTTGGAAGACGACCGCATCCAGCTGAGGAAGTAAATCAAGGTATCGTACTCCACTTCATATTTCGCAGGGAGAAAGATAATATCAACCCTGATTTTGATAGAATAAATAGGTTAATATTTACTCTTTAACCATTATTAACTATCAATTTTTTGATTAATTACGAAAAAATCGTACGTTTGCATCGTAGGTTGTAAACAAAGAATCTTATGGTTGGAATTGTAACATTATTAATTAAGGCAAATCTGCTTTTGTCAGTGCTCTACTTAGTGTATGTGTCTTTGTTCCGCAATGACACCTACTTTGTTTGGCGCAGAATAGCCTTGCTGTCGTTTTATGCCATCGTGGCAATGTTAGTCATAGCCTTGCAAATAAACTGGGTATTTTTTAATCCCGTGGCAGGGACATTGGACGAGGGTATAGCTACCGTTTGGATGCAAGCTATTGAGGTGGGTACTCCTGCTGTTCAGACTATGCCAGACGTCAAGTCGGTGATACTCATTATCTGGCTTTTCGTTGCGTTTTTGCTGGCCTTGCGTTTCTTGTGGCAACTGACATCCATCGCTTGGTTAGTTTGGAGGTCTGAGGTAAGTCTTGCCGATGGTGTAAAAGTAAGACTGACCTCCATTGAGGGCAGTCCGTTCTCTTTCTTCAGTTGGATATTCATCAACAAAAAACTATTGCAAGAGCCCAGTTTGCATGAAGTGTTGTTACATGAACAAACACATGTAAGGCAATGGCATTCGGTGGATGTAATTCTAAGTGAACTGGTTTGTATAGTGTTTTGGTTCAACCCCTTTGTGTGGCTCATGAAGCGTGAGGTGCGAGTAAACCTGGAATACCTGGCCGATCAGTGTGTGGTAGCGCAGGGTCACGATGCCCGTACCTACCAGTATCATCTGCTGGCTCTTACTTATCAAGGAAGTGTAGCTACTCTCAGTAATAATTTTAATGTTTTACCT
>OMSH01000045.1 GCA_900313715.1 uncultured Prevotellaceae bacterium | reverse complement strand
TTCTGACGGTCCTATCATACCCAATGGTAGTAAGGAGCGTGGCAACAAATATGTGGCATGGGTAGGATTCGCAATAGTATTCTGTTTCCTGATGTACTACGTCGTAAATGCCTTCAATCTTACGAACGCATTACAATGGGTGATAGCTGCTATTGTGTTGATCTTAGGTTTCTATTTCATCCGTCCCTTGGTACAACCATTCTTCAAGTTATTGGCTATGATATGCTGGGGCGCGGTAGCCATTGATTTTGCTATTGGCTTGGTAATGGGACTTTCATGTATTAAACTTCCGTGAATATTTTACTGCATTTATTTGCTTGTTCAAAAAATAATTCGTATTTTTGCCAGCAAATAACTAAAACAGAAACATAATTAATCTGATAAATTAGCTAATCCAATATGAAAATCATTTATAGTCCATCATATAGTGGTGCATACTATATGGATATGAGCAGCAACAATGTTGCAATGGGTACGCAGGTGCTTGATACTCAAGGTCTGATTGAACAGATTGCATTACATGTAGGCTTGTATCATTGTGTGCCAACCTTTCCTATCCGACTTGCTGCATACCACAAGGCTTTATGTAAGTATAATACAGAAAACCCTACGAATGTGTTCAACGAAAGTATGAAGTTGGATAGCATGGGCGTGGCTAAGACTTTGCTCCAATGGCGCGATGTCCTTGCTATTGCTGGCTGGAAAGGTAATGAGCCCATGAACACATCTCTACGTCTTAGTTCGCTTGCGGGAATTGACAGGTGCTATGAGGATGACAGTATTGCTGTTCTTCTAAAAATGCTCATAGAAAGGCTTCTTAAAATGAAAAATAATGAGATGGCAATACCTTCTGATTTAAAGTCTCTTGAGATTTCCGTGCCATGCAAAAAGGAATGGCTACCTGACTATATTATCCCTTTACTTGACATTCTAGAGAGTCTTATGGGGCATGAAATATGCTATGATGGATGTAAGGACATAGAATGTAAGGTTCAGGTTGAGGAAATTCGTTTTACGCAGCAGTGGCAATCTGAAGCATGGCTTTCACAGCTGGAGGATAATGATTATGACCTGTGTATCAATACTAATGGCAAGCGACTGGACAATTGGTTACACATGTCGGGCAAACCTGTTTCTGGCAGTATTATGAAGAATGGCAATCCGCAGATTACGCAGTTGTTTATACTTGCCGTACAGTTGTTCCAACGCCCACTTGATGTTAATATACTACTGCAATACCTTCTGCTTCCTGAATGTCCCATAGACTGGGATGTACGCTTTGAACTGGCAAGAAATATTGTCAGTGATGGTGGCTTTACGGATGATAAGATAAAGGAAGTGCTGGGTATTAACGACTTTGTGGAACTGACGAGGGAAACGTCTGATATAGATAAGGAGAAATTGGCAGATTTCCTTAAGAATATTAGCAAGCATGCAACGACTCGCGCTACGTCAATCGCTGCAATGCAACCTCTTGATGTGCGTGTTGCTCAGTTGAGAAATGTTGCTGAAATGACAAATGCTTTGCTTATGATGATCACCGATTGTGAAGACTCCAATATTTCATACAAGGAACTTATGCAATGGGCACAGGCTATATACGAATCAGCTGACTATATACAGTATCAGGCTCAGGTTGGTTGCCGATTCACGATAGATAAGCCTGAGAATATTATTGGGAATGTACGTAAGGTAATTTGGTGCGACTTCTATGGTGATGTTACATCTACACTATCAACCGACTTTCTCTCGCCAAAAGAACTTGATAGCCTAAAGAATGCTGGTGTGAAGCTATGGAATGTTGAGAGTGAGAAATGCTATCAGGCATGGATGAGAAAGAACGTACTGAGGCTTACTACGGAAAAGTTAACCGTAGTGACTTGCAACAACCTTGGAGCTTCAACCATACCTATGCATCCTCTGTACATTCATTTGCCAAAGGATAGAACTAAGATTAATGGTGATGAACTATATAGGAAAATACTAAATAAAAGCGTGAGTCTGGTGGATAACCATAGGCTTGAGGATGAAACAAAAGTAACCTTTGATGCAGATAAGTACAAGGTGTCATGGCGCGATACGGAAAGCCACACTTCTCTTACAAGCTTGTTACAGAATCCTTTAGACTACGTGATGAAGTATATTCTTGGCTTCCATGAGGTAAGTGCATCAGAAATCAAAATGTCATTGACAAATGGCAACGTTGCTCATGAGACTATAGAAAAACTCTTTACTGATGGAAAAGACTCTCATGACATGAAACGCTATGTGGAAACAAGCTTTGACGGGGCATTTGCTAACGCATTGGCAAGGAAGGGTGCTTTGTTACTGTTACCTGAGCATCATATCGATAAGGATAGGTTGCAGTTCCAGCTGAGAAGGTGCATAATGCAGTTGGTTGATGTCATCACCAGCAATAGACTCAAACTTATCGGGTGTGAAAGAAAGGGAAGTATAACTTTTTCTGAAATTCAGCTAGATGGCTATATTGACATGCTCTTTCAGGATGCTGATGGGCACAATGTCGTTATTGATCTGAAGTGGACGACCAAAAAGGATAAGTTTAAAAAACTGATACAGGAGAATCGTGCAGCACAGTTGGCTATCTACAAGGCTATGTG
>OMSH01000254.1 GCA_900313715.1 uncultured Prevotellaceae bacterium | reverse complement strand
GGCGAATATGCTGATGAGATTCTGGTGCTTGACAAGATGGCAAAGAAGTTGAGGGAGAGACGTTTCAAAAACGGAGCTGTCAACTTTGACCGTGTAGAGGTAAAATTCAATATCGACGAAAAGGGCAAACCTCTGAGTGTATATTTCAAGGAATCAAAAGATGCCAACAAACTGATAGAAGAGTTTATGCTGCTTGCCAACCGTACGGTGGCTGAGAGAATCGGAAAAGTTGGCAAAGATAAGAAAGCCAAGACATTTGTTTATCGAGTACACGACTTGCCTGATCCTGAGAAACTGGAGAACCTGTCGCAATTCATCTCTCGCTTTGGTTACAAACTCAGAACCAGTGGCAGCAGAAACGACATTACCAAATCGCTGAACAACTTGCTGAATGATGTGCATGGCAAGAAAGAGGAAAACCTCATTGAGACTATTTCCGTGCGTGCTATGATGAAAGCCTATTACAGCACCCATAACATCGGGCATTATGGTTTGGCATTCGACTATTATACTCATTTCACCTCACCTATTCGAAGGTATCCCGATATGATGGTGCATCGCTTATTAACGCACTATTTAGAGCAAGAAGGACGCAGTGCGAACCTGAAAAAGTATGAGAGCATGTGCGAACAATCAAGCAAGATGGAAGAGATTGCCGCTCAAGCCGAACGTGCTTCTATCAAGTATAAGCAGGTAGAATTCATGGCCGACAAGATAGGACAAGTGTTTGAGGGCGTGATTTCAGGCATCTGTGAATGGGGCATTTATGTAGAACTGAATGACAGCAAGTGCGAAGGCTTGGTGCCGATGCGTGATTTGGACGACGACTACTACGAATTCGATGAAAAAAACTATTGTTTGCGAGGACGCAGAGACCATCACGTTTATCAGTTGGGAGATGCGATGAAAGTGAAAGTTGCAAGAGCCGACTTGGAAAAGAAGCAGCTGGATTTTGAACTGGCATAAAAGAAGGTACTGAGTAAGACCCTTCCACCCTTCGGGTACCTCCCCTCACGAGGGGAGGAGCTGAATAATAATAGCTCCCTGTGTTTGGGTACTATCTATTTGCCGAGGGGAGGAGTTTATAAAATAATAGCTCCCTGTTTGGGGAGCTATTTATTTATTGAGTTGTAGATTAGTTATATGATTTATAGGGGGTATTCCTCGAAAGCATACAAAACGGTGGAGAGATAACGTTCACCAGTATCAGGCAACAGGGCAACAATGGTCTTACCCTTATTTTCCGGACGTTGAGCTAAGCGAACAGCTCCAGCCAAAGCAGCTCCTGAAGAGATGCCCACCAACAAGCCCTCGCTTTGAGCTACTTGACGACTTGCCAAGATGGCCTCATCATTCTCAATCGTCAGCACCTCATCTATTACAGCTGCATTAAAGTTGTCTGGAACAAAACCAGCTCCGATGCCCTGTATCTTATGTGGGCCTGACTTTCCGCCACTCAGTACTGGCGAACTGGCTGGCTCGACAGCTACTACCTTTACTTGTGGATTGTGCTGCTTCAAAGCAACACCAACGCCACTGACGGTGCCACCAGTACCTACACCGGCTACAAAAACATCTACCTTACCATCGGTATCACGCCATATTTCCTCACCAGTAGTCTTTACATGGATGGCAGGATTGGCAGGATTCTTGAATTGCTGGGGTATCCAGCTTCCAGGTGTACTTGCCTGCAATTCCTCAGCTTTGGCAATGGCCCCCTTCATACCTTCTGCACCAGGAGTAAGTACTACCTTGGCACCCAGCGCTTTCAGTAGGTTACGACGTTCGATGCTCATGGTATCAGGCATCGTAAGTATCAAATGATAACCTTTGGCAGATGAAACGAATGCCAAACCCACACCAGTATTACCACTTGTAGGTTCGATAATGGTAGCACCCGGTTGTAGAATTCCCTTAGCCTCAGCATCTTCAATCATAGCCAATGCCACACGGTCTTTCACGCTACCTGCAGGATTAAAATACTCGAGTTTTGCAATGATGGTTGCTTGCAAATCTTTTTTCTCATTGAAATTCTTCAGCTCTAAAAGTGGTGTGTTGCCCACTAACTCGGTAAGCTGTTTAGCAATTTTTGCCATAGTAGTTACGTTTAAATTGTTAATAATAAAGTTTTGTCGCAACAAAGATATGAATAATCCAATAAATAATCGTAACTTTGCACACTAAATATTTAAATATTTTATGCAGGCAGGCAATTTTTCAGAAACATTGGCTAACGTGGTAAGGGAACTGTCGGACAGCAAATCTTACCAAGGCTTGTTCCATCGCCACTCGGATGACAGTCCGCTTCCATCATCCAACACCATCCACACATTAGTGGAAGAGTTGAGGGTTCTGCTCTTTCCAGGTTACTTCGGAAATTCTGCGGTTAACAGTCGTACCATTACCTATCATATAGGCGTACATACTGAGAAAGCATACAACCTATTGAAAAGTCAGATTTTAGCAGGTCTCTGTTTCTATGATACCGATGAAGATAGCGGGTGTACTGATTGCCAACAAAAGGAAGCTGCTAAAATAGCTGTGGAGTTTTTGGCATCGTTGCCCGATTTGAGACGCATATTGGCTACTGATGTGGAAGCAATGTATAATGGAGATCCTGCTGCACACAACTATGGCGAGGTGATTTCGTGCTATCCTGCCATCAGAGCCATCACCAACTACCGAATAGCTCATCAATTGCTTACTTTAGGTGTTCCGTTGATTCCACGCATCATCACCGAGCAGGCACATAGCGAAACGGGAATAGACATACACCCAGGAGCGCAAATTGGGCACAGTTTTGCCATCGACCACGGTACGGGTGTTGTAATCGGAGAGACATGTGTGATAGGCAACAATGTAAAATTGTATCAAGGTGTTACATTAGGTGCCAGAAGTTTTCCTTTGGATGCTGAAGGTAAACCTATCAAAGGAATTCCCCGTCATCCTATTCTGGAAGACAATGTGATTATCTACTCTAATGCTACTATCCTGGGGCGAATCACCATTGGTAAGGGTGCTACGGTAGGCGGTAACATCTGGGTGACAGAAGACGTGAGGCCTGGAGCCAGGATCACACAAAACCGTGCCAAAGAAATAGACAACTTTAAGAATTATGCAATATAACGAAAACTTTACTTTGATAGCCAAGACCTTCCAAGGGTTGGAAGAGGTATTGGCGAAAGAACTGACTGTATTAGGCGCTGAGAACGTGGAAATTGGCAAGCGCATGGTAAGCTTCACTGCTGATAAACGCATGATGTATCAGGCTAATTTCTCACTACATACTGCCCTACGCATCCTTAAGCCCATTAAGCAGTTTGAGGCCAATACTGCCGATGAGGTGTATGAGGCAGTTAAAGATGTAGAATGGGGAAACTTTCTGTCTGTAGGTCAGACTTTTGCCGTGGATGCTACGATACATAGCGAGCATTTTCGTCATTCCATGTATGTTAGCTACAAGGTAAAGGATGCCATAGCTGACTATTTCCGCGATAAAGAGGGCAAACGTCCAAGTGTCAGTATAAAGAACCCTGACATCGTATTAAACATACATATCAATGATAACCAGTGTACGCTTTCTCTCGACTCATCAGGAAATTCTTTGCACATTCGCGGTTATCGTTCCGAAACTGGCAAAGCACCTCTGAATGAAGTACTGGCAGCTGGTTTGATAATGATGACAGGATGGCAAGGAGAGACAGACTTCATTGATCCTATGTGTGGTTCAGGAACCCTGCCCATTGAGGCAGCCCTGATAGCCAAGAATATGGCTCCTGGTATTTTCAGAACACAGGGCTACGCATTCGAGAAGTGGCCCGACTTTGATGCTGAACTGTTGGAATCTATCTACAATGACGAGTCTAATGAAAGAGAGTTCGAGCACCATATCTATGCCTATGACATCGATCCTAAGATGGTGGCTACCACTCGAGGAAACGTCAAACGTGCCGGTATGTCACGCATCATAGATGTAGAGATGAGGGACATCAAGGATTTTGTGCAACCCACAGAGAAATCGGTGATGATTACTAACCCTCCTTACGGAGAGAGAATCTCGTCAGACAATATACTGGAACTGTATGCCACTCTTGGTGAGCGACTGAAGCATGCGTTTGTAGGTGGACAGGCTTGGATATTGAGCTATCGTGATGAGTGTTTCGACCAGATTGGTTTGAAACCTACACGCAAAATTGCCGTATTGAACGGTGATTTGGAGTGCTCCTTCAGAGAATATGAAATCTTTGAGGGCAAGTATGTGCAATTCCGTGAAGCTGGTGATGAACTGAGTAAAGATAAAGAGGAAAACAAGGAAGAAAAATCAAAAAAACATGTCAGTCATGGTAAATGGCTCACTCCTGAGCAACACCGATTGGCAGAACTGGAACGCTACGAAAAGGCTGAAGCCAAGAAAAAGCGTTTAGAAGAAGAAAAACTACATCCAGAACTGAAAGAAAAACGAGAGAAGAGTTTCCGTAAAGAAGGAGACAAACCTTTCCGTAAGGATGGTGACAGGAAGCCCACTGGTGATAGAAAG
>OMSH01000303.1 GCA_900313715.1 uncultured Prevotellaceae bacterium | reverse complement strand
CGGTGTACTGAATATCGAGGTGAGTGGTACGGCAAAAAAGGGTATCAGTACCGATGGCTATGTCTTAGTTTCAGGTGGCCGTACCACGATCCTCACTTCAGGCGATGGCGAATATGACGAAGACGAGGACGATGTATCAGGTGCAGCTGGTATCAAGGCAGACCTTTATTTCCAGATGGACGGCGGACAATTGAACGTCAAGAGTACTGGTGCTGGCGGGAAGGGTATCAATACCGATGGCGAAATCATCATCAACGATGGTGACATACAGGTTATTACTACTGGTAAGACATTTACCTACAGCAGTGATCTCGACTCAAAGGCTAAAGGCATAAAGAGCGATACCAATGTAACAGTGAATGGAGGTACCATCAAGATAAAGGCTACTGGAGGCGAAGGCAGTGAGGGTTTGGAAGCTAAGGGTGTGATGAATATCAACAATGGCGAGATTGAAATAGCCAGCTATGACGACTGTATCAACTCAGCAGAAGACATGACCATCAGTGGCGGCTATATATATGCATTCGCTACCAACAACGATGCCATAGACAGCAATGGTAACTTATACATTAAAGGTGGTGTGATTGTGGCGTTGGGAGCATCGGAAGCAGAATGCGCCATTGATGCAGCAGAAGGCAAGAGCATCTACATCACAGGTGGTACCGTTGTAGGTGTGGGCGGTAGCAACGCCTCCTACCCGGCTTCCAGCAGCAGCCAGATGTCTATAGCTTTTCAGGCATCTGTATCGGCAGGAAGCACCCTGAGCATCGCCGATGGCAATGATGCAATTTTAAGTTTCACCATCGAGCGTGGCTATCAAGGAGGATTGTACCTGATTTCATCACCTGACTTCAAGAATGGCAGCAGCTATACTGTATATTCTGGATCAAGTGTCTCTGGCGATGATTGGCATGGGTTATATACAGAACCAAGCGTTAGCAACATAGGCTCTGAACTGGGCAGTGTGACAGCTCAGGCCACAGCTGGAGGTAACAGCATGGGAGGCATGGGTGGCCGACCATAAAGATAGTATATTAAGCAGTTTGGCAGCATTTCTCTTGGATATTTGCTGCCAACTGCTTAATTTTACAGCCATAATTAGACAAGATGTTTAAGAACTTTCCCCGCATAAATAAATTGTGGATTGAAGAGATGCTGAGCTACGCCTTGATCTGGCTGCTGGTATTCGCATTACCATTAGTTGGAGCTTACTATCGCGTCAGCGGGTCGCAGGATGTATCGTTCGACTGGTCTGAGGTATTTAGATCATGGAAGGAATACCTGCCATTCTTATTCTTGTTCATTGTACACAACTGGCTCATAGCCCCTCTCATTGTACATGAGAACAAGAAACTGGCTTATCTCGGCATTGCCACTTGTGCCCTACTGATTTTCAGCTTTTACATCTGGAATGAGCAACCACCCATGCAGGGTCCTCCACCTCACGAGCAGACGCAGTTAGCCGACAGAGGACCAAGAAACATGGGTAACCCGCCTCCACAACACGATGAAAAGATGGGCAATCCGCCCCCTAAGCCCAATGGCGAAAATGAGCCACCTGAGATGCGCCATGGTAACCACCCTGTGATGCTACAAGAAAAGTTGTCAAAGGTTTTCGTGGCCATCCTCATGATGGGTGTCAATTTGGGTATCATGCTCTATTTCAAGCAGAGACGACGCGAAGATAACCTATTGGAGCAGCAACAGGAAAAGCTACAACAAGAACTGGAGTATTTGAAGTATCAAATTAACCCCCATTTCTTCATGAACACCCTAAACAACATCCATGCACTTGTGGACATAGACCCCGAAAAGGCTAAATCCACTATCATCGAATTGTCAAGGCTGATGCGCTATGTGTTGTATGAAAGTTCCAAGCCTACCGTACTATTGAGCAAAGAGACCGATTTCTTGCAGCAATACATTACCTTGATGCGGCTCAGGTATTCAGACAGGGTGACTGTTGAGGTCAGCATGCCAACCGACGTTCCGAGCGTTGAAGTGCCGCCTCTGTTGTTCATCTCGTTTATCGAGAATGCTTTCAAGCATGGGGTTAGTTACGAGCAAAACTCGTTTGTCAGCATTAAGATGCAACTGCAAGACGGCTATCTTAGTTTTACTTGCGAGAACAGCCAGCTATCCCACGACAAACGAGGTGGGACAAAAGACCCTTATAGCGGAATAGGACTTGAGAATGTGAGAAAGCGCCTGAAACTGATCTATGGTAACGACTATTTCTTCCTTACCGACGATGGGGAAGACACATATGAAGTAACATTAAAAATACCTGTCAAAGATGATAAGATGCTTGGCTATTGATGATGAGCCTCTGGCTTTGGAAAAGTTGAAAACCTACATAGAAAAGACACCCTACTTAGAGTTAAAGGCATCATGTATGAGTGCACTTGCAGCTTCCAGAATATTTGCTGAGCAGCCCATAGATGCCATTTTTGTTGACATTAACATGCCCGACCTGAATGGGATGGATTTTGTGAAGTCGCTTTACACCCCACCTCTTATTGTCTTCACCACTGCCTATTCTGAATATGCCATTGATGGATACAAGGTAAATGCTGTAGATTATTTGCTCAAGCCTTATGGTTTTGATGATTTTCAGCGTGCAGCCAACAAGGTGCTGCACCAATACCAATTGATACAACATGCAAGTCAACAGCTGGCTGAGGTCTCAAAATCAGTTCAACCTAACACTCTTGAAACAAATGAAGAAAGCCATATCATT
>OMSH01000001.1 GCA_900313715.1 uncultured Prevotellaceae bacterium | reverse complement strand
TTTATGGTGAGACTGAGGATCTGTCATTGCTGCACAAAGCATTTATCCGTGGTCTTGGTGAGATGAAACAGCCTACCCCATCTTATCTTGACGCTAACTTCACCATGCGTCTTACCTATGGTAATGTGAAGTCATACGATCCTAAGGATGGTGTGCACTACAAGTATTATACTACTGGCGACGGTGTGCTGCAGAAAGAGAATCCTGACGATCCTGAGTTTGTGGTTCCAGCTAAGCTGAAGGAGCTCCTGCAGAAGCGTGACTTTGGCCGTTATGCCATGAAGGATGGTTCATTGCCAGCTTGCTTCCTGACTACCAACGATATTACCGGTGGTAACTCAGGTAGTCCTGTGATGAATGACAACGGTGAATTGATTGGTATTGCTTTTGACGGCAACTGGGAATCACTGAGTGGTGACATCAACTTCGATGATAACCTGCAGCGCTGTATCGCAGTGGACATCCGCTATGTGCTGTTCGTGATTGACAAGCTGGGTGGTGCTCAGAGACTGATCAACGAAATGACAATTAATGAGAATTGAATTATTGTCGTGACTTGACATTCGTCCTTAACAAAACATCATAAAGAATAAGCTCGGCAAATTGCCGAGCTTATTTCTTTATTGTTCACTTTACGATGTAGCAAGCACAGAGCCAAGTTTCTTTGAACGATACAGAGTTGCGTCGAAACTGGACAAAGCTCAATTTATAATGTTCCTTTTGAAGAGGGAAGCTCGTAGTGATAGATATCTCGTTTTATCGCCATTTTGATGGCTCGGGCAAGCGCTTTGAAGATGCCCTCGATCTTGTGGTGCTCGTTCTGTCCTTCGGCCTTGATGTTCAGGTTCATCTTGGCTGCATCGCTCAACGACTTGAAGAAATGCAGGAACATCTCAGTTGGCATCTCGCCAATCTTCTCACGCTTGAACTCAGCATCCCATACCAACCAAGGACGTCCTCCGAAATCGAGGCATACCTGACACAAGCAATCGTCCATCGGCAAGCAATAGCCATAACGCTCAATGCCTCGCTTGCTGCCCAAGGCTTTGTATAGGCACTCACCCAAAGCCAAAGCTGTATCTTCTATGGTGTGGTGCTCGTCCACATAAAGGTCACCCCTGACTTGGATAGTCAAGTCGATGCCTCCATGTTTGCCTATCTGCTCAAGCATGTGGTCGAAAAAGCCCAGCCCAGTATTGATATCACAATCTCCATGGCCGTCCAAATTGACTGCCACATAGATATCAGTTTCTTTGGTGGCACGACGGACCTCCGCCTTGCGCTCTCCGGCAAAGAGAAATTCAGCAACACAATCCCAATCATCAGTTGCAAGGACACAGACATCCTTCAGTTCGGGCTTCGTTTCCAAACAAGACATGTCTGGTTGGAGCAGAATGGCCTTGCATCCTAAATTCTTGGCTAATTCCACATCAGTTGGTCTGTCGCCAATCACGAAACTATTGGGAATGTCGTATTCAGGATTATCAATATACTGTTTCAGCATACCTGTGCGAGGCTTGCGATTGGGCGAGTTGTCTTCAGGCATAGAAGGGTCGATACACACCTCATCAAAAGTAATGCCCTCTCCCTCTAACGTTTGCATCACCAAATTATGCACTGGCCAGAAAGTATCAGCTGGAAAAGAGGATGTTCCCAACCCATCTTGGTTGGTCACCATTACAAAGCGAAAGTCGAGTTTGCTACGGATAAACCCTAAGTTCTTCATCACTTTGGGTACAAACTGCAGCTTTTCGAACGAGTCAAGCTGATAGTCCACTGGTGGTTCAACGACCAATGTGCCATCACGGTCGATAAAAAGCAAACGTTTTTTTAATTGACAATTGACAATTGACAGTTGAGAATTATCTTTTTCCATAACTTTCATCTGCTATATTTGTTTAACGCCGCTATCAACGTATTATTCTCTTCAGGTGTTCCTACCGTAATGCGTAAGCAGTTGCCACATAAGGTAACTGAGTTGCGGTTTCTGACGATAATGCCCTCGCCCACCAAATATCTATAAATGGCATTGGCATCAGACACTCGCGCCAAGAAGAAGTTGGCATCTGATGGGAATACTTTATCAGTCAGTGAAAGTTCTGCAAAAAGCTGCATCAGTCTGGTGCGTTCTTCCTTGAGAATTTTCACCCATTCCTTGGTCTGTTGGGCATTGCGTAATGCCTCAAGAGCCTGTTGCTGTGTCAACAGGTTCACATTATACGGATATTTCACCTTATTGAACAAACCTATAATCTGAGGGGAAGCAAATGCCAAGCCGCAACGGATAGCAGCACAGCCCCATGCTTTAGAGAAGGTTTGCAAAACAATCAGGTTGGGATATTTGTCTAACAACTGGGTAAAAGAAGGTTGCTCAGAGAAATCAATGTAAGCCTCATCCACCACCACAATGCCTTTGAATTGCTGCAACAGTTGCTCGACTTCAGCACGACTCATGTCATTGCCTGTAGGATTGTTGGGGCTGCAGATAAACATCAGTTTGGTATGATTATCTGCCACTTGCAGCATATCAGCAGCATGGAATTGGAAGTCGTTATCCAGTTGCACCTTGCGGTATTCGATATTGTTCACATCAGCACATACTTTATACATGCCATAGCTGGGATCGATAGCCACCACATTATCAACACCTGGGTTACAGAAAATGCGATATACCAAGTCGATAGCCTCATCGCTTCCGTTACCACAGAAGATCCTATCTACGCTCACACCCTTCACCTTAGCTATCTCCTGTTTGAGCTGTTTCTGCAAAGGATCGGGGTATCTATTGATAGGTCCGTTATAAGGATTCTCATTAGCATCGAGGAATACACTGGCATCTACCCCACTATATTCGTCACGCGCACAAGAGTATGGTGCCAAATCCCAGATATTCTTTCTGACAAGTTGTTCAAGATTGAATGGCTGTGTGGCAAGTTGCTCCTTCTGAAAAGCTGAACTCTGTAACCTTACTGTAACAGCATTCTTGTGTGCATCCAACTGCTCGTTGGCAGCCATCACCTCAATAGCTTTACCTATGCGACCAATGCCCTGAGCCGTGAGTTCCTGATAGGTAATCTTGCGACAGAAACTATCGAGGTTCACACCATTATATGCTTTCGCATAGCCGTTGGTTGGCAAAGTGTGGTTGGTGCCAGAAGCATAATCACCAGCACTCTCGCAAGCATATTTACCCAAGAATACTGAGCCTGCATTAACCACACGTTTGGCTAATGCTTCATAGTCTTTGGTCTGAATAATCAAGTGCTCAGGAGCATATTCGTTCACCATCTCAATGGCCTCATCCATGTCGTTTACCAGTATCAGGCGACTGTATTTAAGCGACTTACTCGCTAATTCTTTACGAGGTAACACATCCAGCTGGCGCTCCACCTCCTTCATCACAGCCTGTTGCAACGATTCAGAGGTAGTCACTAACATTGCCTGACTATCAACCCCGTGTTCTGCCTGACTCAATAAATCTGCAGCTACAAATACAGGATTAGCGGTATCGTCAGCCAACACCATCACTTCTGATGGACCTGCTGGCATATCGATGGCTACATCCCCCATACTCACAATCTGCTTGGCAGCAGTAACATACTGATTGCCTGGTCCAAAGATTTTATATACCCGAGGCACAGAGTGTGTTCCGTAAGCCATAGCACCAATAGCTTGCACACCACCTATCTTATATACATGAGTTACACCAGCTGTCTTTGCTGCAAACAAAACAGCAGGATGTACTTTTCCATCGCGTGCAGGTGGGGTACACAACACTATCTCGCTACATCCCGCAATTTTAGCTGGTACGGCCAGCATCAGTACGGTTGAGAAAAGGGGTGCTGTACCTCCTGGGATATACAAGCCCACTCGTTCGATAGGTACTGATTTTTGCCAGCATGTAACACCTGGTTGTGTTTCCACCTGTACACCTTCAAAACGTTGTGCCTCATGGAAACGTGCAATGTTGCCTTTGGCAAGCAATATGGCTTCTTTCAACTCGTCACTTACCAATGTCTCGGCTTCCTTGATTTCCGCATCACTTACCACCACACTCTGCAACCTTACATGGTCAAAGTTCTCCTCATAACTCAGTACGGCCTCATCACCATTAAGTTTTACTTGATCAAGGATGCCTTTCACCAATTCATTCAGGCTTGCAGAATTCAGCACAGGTCTCTGGAGCAACTCTCCCCAGCGTTCCTTTTCCGGATAGTTAACTAATATCATGGTTTATTGTTTATACGATCATTTTCTCAATCGGTATCACAAGTATGCCTTGTGCACCCAACTCTTTCAGTTTGCCAATAATCTCCCAGAAGCGTTTCTGGTCGAGTACCGTATGTACCGAGCACCATCCTTCTTCTGCCAATGGCATTACGGTCGGACTCTTTATACCTGGCAATACGGCAATAATTTCATCCAGCTTATCTTTGGGAGCATTCATCAGCACATATTTCTTATCGTCTGCCGCTCTCACTGCATCGATGCGGAACAACAATTCTGCCAGTACCTCACGCTTATCATCGCTAATGTTTCTGTTACCTATCAGCAGTGCTTCACTCTGCATCACCACTTCTACCTCTTTCAGATGGTTGCTAACTAATGTAGAGCCCGAACTTACAATATCAAAAATCGCATCTGCCAATCCAATACCCGGACTGATTTCCACAGAACCAGTAATCACGTGAATATCGGCTTTCACCCCTTTCTCTGACAAGAACTTTTTCAGTATCACAGGATAGCTGGTGGCAATTTTCTTACCTTCAAACCACTGCACTCCCTGGTAATCAGCATTCTTGGGTACAGCCAATGACAATCGGCATTTGCTAAAGCCTAACCGTTTTACAATTTCTGCATCCTCATCACGCTCCATAAACTCATTCTCACCCACGATGCCAATGTCAGCTACTCCACTGGCAACTGTTTGGGGGATATCATCGTCGCGCAGGAACAACACCTCTAACGGGAAATTGCTTGCCTGCACCAGCAATGTTCTCTTCATCAAATTCAGTTTGATGTCTGATTCAGCCAGGAATGACATCGTTTCGTCATACAGACGACCTTTAGATTGTACTGCTATTCTTAACATACCATATATAATAATAAAAAAGGCTCACCATTTTCATTCATCGGTAAGCCTTCATATTTATGTTTCCAGATATCCACATACATACCATTACGCCCACCGAATTTACTCGCTAGGATGATGATGGTGATGATGTGAACCTGTATAATTCATACAATTTGTTTATAAATGCGATGCAAATTTACACGATTTAAAACAAACTGCCAAACATTTTCTCCTTTTTATGATAATATCTGACTAAATCTGTATATATTCGCAGAAAAATAATAAAACAATCGGCCATGAAAAATAAAATTCTACTCTCGTTATTGGTTTGTTTTCTGTTTAGCAATACAGTCTTTTCACAAGTAAACGAACTACCTCGTTCTACTCCAGAACAAGAAGGTGTACCATCACAGGCTGTATCTGCCCTACTCGATTCTTTGTTCAGTATTCCTCAAACCGATATACACAGTGTGATGATGCTCCGCCACGGGAAGGTGATAGCAGAAGTCTATCCGGAACCTTTCAAGGCGGAATACCAACACACACAATATTCCTGTTCAAAGACTTTTGTCAGTGCAGCAGTTGGTTTAGCTGTCGATGCCAACCTCCTACGAGTATCCGATCGTGTAGCAACGTTTTTCCCAGATAAGTTGCCTGCTGAGGTATCGCCAGAACTGGCATCAATGACTGTTCACGATTTGCTCATTATGGCATCAGGCATTGACCCAGACGGCAATCTTCGTGCAGAAAACTCCTATTGGATAAAGCCATTACTTGCCAAACCTGTAAAAGCCCCAGGCAAACTATTCAAATATGATTCCCTTTGCACCTACCTACTCAGTGCCATCGTGCAACAGGTCACTGGCAAAACAGTATTTGCCTATCTGCAAGAAAAGATTTTCAAGGAGTTACATATAGAGAAAGTGTCATGGGAAGAGAGTCCTGAAGGCATCACCACTGGTGGTTGGGGTCTGTTTATCCAACCTGAAAGCCTTGCGAAGATGGGACAGCTCTTACTGCAAAAAGGCAAGTGGAACGACAAGCAACTGATTTCTGAAGCATGGGTAAATCAGATGATGCATACACACATCGACACGGGAGATGGAAGAGGTTATGGCTACCAGATGTGGGAAGCCTCCAAGGATGGTGCTTTCCGTGCTGACGGGCGCTTCGGACAATATATAGTTGTGATGCCCAAACAGGATATGGTGGTGGTGATTACCCAATGCAGCAACTCACCCAACCCATGGGTAGTATCACGAGTGCTGGCTCCTGCCGTACAGTCAGGCAGTATCAACCTTGGCAAAGATTATGCATCATTGCAAAAGAAACTGCAAAGCTATAGCTACCCTACTATTTCGGGCAAGGCTAAAAGTAATATGGCTAACCGACTTACGGGAAAGACATTCAAATTGGAGGACAACCAATTTGGTTGGCAAGACATCAGCTTCAAGCAAGGCGACAAGCAAATGACGATTGTCATTACCGACCAACAAGGTAAACGTGCAGAAATCTCAGCTGGCTATAAGTATTGGAATACTATCTGGACTGCATCCAGACCTCCTTATTCGATGAATGCCCAACAGAAGTTCAAGGGCATAGAAGGTGATTTTGCCGTAGCTGCCAGTTATGGGTGGACTTCTGCCAACACCTTACGCCTTAATCTGCAATATGTGAATTGGATCAGTGCGTTGGATCTCACCCTCTCTTTCCAAGGCGACACTGTTCAAATCACTGTCCATAAGAATTATGAACCAGATGTTCCTCAGTTTACAGGGAGAATTAAAGAATCAAAATAGTATATCAATAATAAGTAATGTCTAACAAACTTTTTATATTTATATCACTTGGGTGAAGGGGAATACTTTTAAATAAATATTTTCGTAACTTTTACTTTATCATTTACATCTTTTTCAATAAGACAAAAATAGCAGGAAACCGTTTGTCGGCACAAGTCGGGGGAGGATCATAAAAGAGGTGAGCAGGTCACCTCTCTTGAGGCAAGCAGTACACCTCATATAGAGGTATGCAGGTCACCTCTCAAGAGGTGTGCAGTATATCTCTCGTGAGGCAAGCAGCACACCTCTAAGGACATTTTAGGGTATTTTTAGGGTTTTTCTTTGCTTTTTTGCCTATGGTTCCTATGGTTTGAATACAAAAAAAAGAGCAAGACTCTCTTGTCTCGCTCCATTACAGGTGCCTTTTCGGACCTATATTTGCCTATTCTCACCTACTTATCTATCTTCTTCATTATCAACAGCATTGCCATCATATTCAGTATCATAACCGCTTCAAGGATGAATACTTGTACTGGGGTATTGGCTCTCTAACAAGCCATCAAAGGCAACCAGGGTTTGTATTTTATGAATCCTGAAACAAACAGCACAGCCTTCTTCTGCTGTTCGCAAGACATATCCGACCGCATCATCTGTTGCAGCTTGTTATAGGTCACAGGATTCTCTTTGTTAGAGTTCAACACCTTGCTTGCTTCATTGTAAATATAGCTCATAGAATACAAATCGTTTTAGTGATTAATAAAGTTTCTTTTGCCTCCTCAATTCAGTCAGCCTTCGTCGCACTTGGCGCCTCTGTGCGGCTTACGTCTCAGCTCTTTGATTTAGCGACTGCGAAGATAATACCTCCAACCTCATTTATTCTTTTTTTCCCTGTCCTTTAAGGCAACATTCTCATAATACAGGGAAAAAGAAGAAACACAGGGAAAAAAGCAGGGAAAGAAGTAAAGAGAAAAAAAGAAGGGAAACGAGTTACTACGGGAAAACCGCTGCTTTACTACGGGAAGATCGATGTTCTTCCCGTAGTAAAGGAAAAAGGGTTCTTATCATCAGAAATTATCAAATCGAGCAGAAACTTTCTTCAAGTAATCAATGATGGGAAGACGTTGTGGACAGATGCCTTCACACTGACCACACTCGATGCAATCACTTGCCCGACCAAACTCTTTGGTCAAATCTGCATATTTGGTATAATAGATGGTCCATCCCTTGTGCTCCATATCCTCTCGCATCAAGTCATTGTAGAGCGAGAAATATTTTGGAATAGGAATCTGCTGGGGACAACCTTCTGTGCAATAAGAACAAGCCGTACATGGGACAGCAATCTGGCCATTGATAATGTCAGCTACTTTTGCACACATTGCGACCTCTTCTTCTGTAAGCGGCTTGAAATCTTCCATATACGACACATTATCTTGCATCTGTTCCAAGGTACTCATTCCCGAAAGCACCATCATCACATTGGGCAAGGAAGCGGCAAAACGTATTGCCCAACTGGATATTGACATCTGTGGATCAGCAGCACGGAACAA
>OMSH01000130.1 GCA_900313715.1 uncultured Prevotellaceae bacterium | reverse complement strand
CTTTTTCATTTTGATAAGTGCCTCCTAAGTCCCGTAGCAAGCCTAAGGCATCCAGATTGTCCCTAACGTAGTTATAATTATTGTTGTCTTCAACATAATCCTCAAGATGATCCAAATCTGGCAAAAACGCCTTATTGACCACTGAACAAAGCCTTAGCATCATGTCGACATCTATCTCACCTATGAGTCTGCTTCTATATATTTTACCCATCAACACAGCCTTACCATCCTCCTCTGCCGAATAGAGCAGATGAGTAAGCATAGCATTGATACGTATATAATCCTTTTCATTAAGGCTATTAAGAAACTTCACCTTCTCCTCCGGCTCAATATTTTCAGATTGTTCGAGAAAGAAATGCAACTTTCTAACAAACCGATAGTCCATGTAATTTACTGCAACCTTCCCCAGTTTGAACAAGGAACCGATATATGGTAAATCCCCAGCAGTTTTCAGGATATCAGCAAATACTTCAAACTCTAAAGAGCCATTTTTAAGAACGAACTCCTTATCTTCCTTTGACTGCTGTATCGCAAATATATTCATATATTATAGAATTTTGTCATCTCATTTGATTATCATCTCTTTATTTCCAATTGCTCCAGCAAATCCTTCGTCAGTTTCGACATTGGCCTGTTCTCATACTGGGCATCGTCAAGATACTTGCCCCACACAAAGTCAAACACTTGGTCGGGTGTATAGCCTCTTTTTTGAAATGTATCCGCAATCAGTTGTCTGGCTGTTTTGTCGTAAGCAGCAGCCTTTTCTATGATTTCTTTCACATAGTCATCATGCATAGCATACAGGCTTTTCAGCCCAAATGCCTTTATATTGCCTTTGTCAGCATTGCTCTCGCTTTCATCTGCTTTCCTCAACTCCAAGTTCCCATCCTTTTGCGAAAGTATTTCTAGCGCATTCAGTCGCTTCTTTTTATCCTTCTTGTCATAAAGATAGAAGTTGCTCTCAAAGCCTCTGAAGTAAGGATTCACCTTCACTGTCTTCTTATTACTTTTTACATGATTACATACATGACACGAAGGCACTAAGTTATAGAATGATACAGCAATCAGCGGATAATCAGACTTGTCGTAGAAGTGATCGTATTCAGGAGCGGCTTTTGCTTCCTTTTCATCCAAAGTAAAAGTGTACTGCCTATTACAATAAGGACATGTCTTGATATTCAGAACTCCGAAGAAGTAGTGCGACATGGCCACACCGCCACAATCCGACTGCGTAAATTTCTCATACAGATCTACCATCAGCGCTTTGAACTCGTCCTTTCCCTTTGCTTTTGTCCGCTTTGCTCTCCTATTGTAATTCGTTACTTGCCGTTTCAGTTCAGCCTCCCCAGCTTTCACGATTTTGTCAAAGTTCGTCTTAAAGTAGTCGAGTTCTTTCTTAACCCATTGGCATTCATCAGCGGTAAGGTCGCCTTTTGTTTCGTGGTACTCTGCCGTCTTTATCATCTTTTCGTGATAAGTGTCGTGCTTAGTTATCCTACTTCTCCCATCAGTCACCCACACCTTTTTGTCTCTGACGTCGAATAGAAAGGCATGTAACTTGTCTCTCCATTCATCTGCCACATCACCTATGTCTGCTCTTGTCGCTCCTATGTATATCATCTCAGTCCACCAAACCTTTATATTCCTTATACATCGTCAGAAGCTGACTCCTTAAATAAGGTTCGCCAACGAGCAGAATCTGTTGATACAGTTCTTGATAGTCATTACCTAGATCTCCCTCATTCAGTTTCCGGAACAGCTCGTTTATCTTCTCGTATGCGAACTCGCCCATAGGCAGGTTGGGTAGGAAGAATCCGTTTTTCAACAAGCTATGAATGTTCGCACCAAAAGTATTCTCCTGCATCGTATTTCTTGGCATGCCGTCTTCAAGGAACAATACTTGACTCTTTGGCACATCCGACAAGATAAAAGGAGAATGTGTCACAAACAGGATATTTATAGAATCAATATCAGGAATATCTGCCCTATCTATCTGATTAAGCAGTTGCCAAATAAGTTTTCGCTGATAGTCAGGGTGGTAGTATAGCTCTATTTCTTCAAGAATGATGTTCACATTCTTGTAATGGGTAATCGCGGTAGCCGTCAGGTTTTGCAGATGGTAGATGATTGCACTTGTCGAATTGAGCAGCTGTTTCTCGCCCGAACTGAAACTGTCTAACGGAATATCAGCATCACTTCCGCCCTTTTTCTTGAACAGCAAGTCCCATTCATACATGGCTGGTGGCAACTGGTCCAGTGCCACATTCTTATCGCCATAATGTTCCCTGAGTTTTCTGAGGCTCACTTTCAGTACACCTTGCTCCTCATCAAACTTACCCAGGCGTTCATAAAGGTCTCCATTTTCAAACCTCTCTTTACGATAGTTGAAAACTTGCCTCAATTTGCGAGTGATGTGCGAATTCTTATCATCATTCAATCGCCTGTAACACTCTTCCAGCATTGGACTCGCCTCTCTAATTTTCTGTTTCTGCTCATCGGTATAGATGAGAGGTTCATAATGCGGATATTTCGAGAGGATAGACCACACTTTGTATACCTCATAGAGTTTACTCTTCTCCTCTTTTGTCAACTCAACATACTTCCTTGGCAACAAATTGGGGTCGTTACCTGTCAATTTGAAAATCCTGTATATGGTATCAAGCCTGCCTAACTGTACCGAGTTCACACCCATCACATCTCCGTATTTCTCCTTGATTTCCTCCAGATGGATGTCTCTCTTTGTTGACGGATGCATCTCTGTCAGCGTTTCCAGTATATCCCATACCCTTTCTATGTCACTATATTGCGGCAAAGCATCTTTATGATTCTCCTTCAGCCATGCCACAACAGTCTTTACAAAGGCTTTGAATTCATCCCCTCTGTCCAAAACCTCGTCAAGTCTTTCTTCATACAGGTAAGGTAATATTGTATCTATCAGTCGCTCATATTCTACATCATTTTTCTTTTTCAGCCCCTCATCAGCCTTGGCAACTTGTGTAAAAACAACGCCCATCTTGTCTGTTCCTCGCTGTACTGTAAAGAAATCCACAATAGCTTTCTTCTGCAGTTTACATACATCATCTTTCAGCACCAACATATCCGCATCCTTGCCGTTTACCCGCCTAAGTGATTTGGGGTTCAAGTCAGGATCATCTGCATTGATAAACATGGCAAGTAGCCTCTGTTTTGAAAGATCTGCCTCTCTATTGACATCAATGTTTCCCTCAAAGCGGAACGGGTGTAATGTTATCGGTGCAACATAGCCGTCATTCTTATGGAAGATATAGTGCAGCCAGCACTTCTCGTCGTCGTTTTCCTCATTGCCTGTTTCCTTCCACTCTTTTCTATAGTCCAGCGTGTTGTATGCATAATGAGAGTAGTTCGATACCAATGTGAAGAAGAAGCTATCTCTATCCAACTTCACATCCACCTTGTTGGGGGCTTTCAACGACCATTCACTCTTTTCGCTCTCTTTCAGATTCGCTACTTCATAAACCAATGCACCTTCTTCCTCACTGCGTTCCTGAAGTTTATAAAGCACACCGTCTATTATGTAATAGAGCTCGCCCCTCACTCCATCAACCCACTTCAAGCTGTCTTTTCCAACAGCCAAATCATTGGTGATAGTACAATTATTCACCAACCTCATCATCAGTTCCACCAGTGTACTCTTTCCATCGCCATTTTTACCAACGATGGCATTAATATTCACCCGTGGTTTCTTAAGAAAGAAGTCATCTGCCAATGGCTTAAGGTTTTGTGACTTGCGTCTGACCACTCCTAGCCTCTCATCTATTCGATATTCATCACAGAAGTAGTAGAAAACACCTTCTTTCAGGCATTTCCTTATATGCGATGCACATCCCTTCAAGGGTCGTATTGCTATTAGCTTAAACATACACCATTATTTGTCATATCATCAGAAAACTATCGTCATCCCCTCGTCACGCACTTCACATCCTAACTCTTCCAAGCCAAGCTCCCTAAAGTCATTCTTGACAGGCATAGCAGGTTCTGCTATCAGCACATACTCGTTTTCTTCGGAATCTTCTCTTCTCGCAAAAGATCGGAAACCTCTTCTGGCCTTCTCTACAAACGTAGCAGCAAACAGTCTGATAGACAACTTCTGATCTCGGAGATAAACAAACCCAGGATGGTTCCTATAGACATCCACAACTGCATTGCTTATCATTTGGTCATCAAGGTATTCATAACCTTTAGCCGTAAGGCTTTCAATAACCTCCATATTCAG
>OMSH01000013.1 GCA_900313715.1 uncultured Prevotellaceae bacterium | reverse complement strand
ATAATTCCCGTTACTGCCAAAAATTATGCTAAAAAACATGTTTTTAATACCATTATTTTTATCTTATTTAGCATAAGAGGCTGAAATTTTGCCTAATTTTGCAGTCGAAATTGGCGAAAAATGAAATTTGAGGAACTTGATTTACATGATGACGTGCTTGACGCACTGTGGGATATGCACTTTGAAGACTGTACACCTATACAGGAACAAGCCATACCCGTATTGTTGGAAGGACGCGACCTAATAGGTGTAGCACAGACTGGAACTGGGAAAACTGCAGCCTATCTGTTGCCCGTGCTCGACAAATTAGCAACTTGCGATCTACGAAAAGATGCTATCCACTGCATCATCATGGCTCCTACCCGCGAATTGGCGCAACAGATTGACCAACAGATGCAGGGATTCTCATATTATATGGACAATGTGAGCAGTGTGCCTATTTATGGAGGTGGGGATGGTGTGGCCTTTGAACAACAGAAACGCGGACTTACAATGGGGGCTGATGTGGTGATAGCCACACCAGGAAGACTATTGGCACACCTAAGTTTAGGCTATGTAGACCTATCCAAAGTCAGTTTCTTTATCCTTGACGAGGCAGACCGTATGCTTGACATGGGATTTTATGACGATATCATGCAGATTGTTAGCTTCTTGCCCAAATACCGGCAAACCATAATGTTCTCAGCCACGATGCCAGAGAAGATACAGTTATTGGCAAATAAAATCCTTGATGAACCAGTGGAAGTAAAGATCGCTGTATCCAAACCTGCTGATAAAATAATCCAAGCTGCCTATATCTGTCATGAGCCTCAGAAACTGGGTATTATCCTGAGCTTATTTAATGACTCCAAACCCGAACGAGTGATTATTTTCGCATCTAAGAAGATCAAGGTGAAGGAACTGGCTAATGCACTCAAAAAGAAAGGGCTGAATGCTGATGCAATGCACTCAGATCTAGAACAAATGCAACGCGATGATGTAATGTATCGTTTCAAAGCGGGAAAGATTGATATCTTAGTGGCTACTGATATCCTATCAAGGGGGATCGACGTGGACGACATCCGACTAGTCATCAATTATGATGTACCTTATGACTGCGAGGACTACGTTCATCGTGTGGGACGAACTGCCCGTGCCAATAACGATGGATTAGCCATTACTTTTGTGAATGATGACCAGCAGACAGAATTCAAAAAAATTGAAGATTTTATCGGAAAAGACATTTATAAGATTCCCGTTCCAATAGAATTGGGAGAGACACCAGCTTATCATCCCAAAAAGAAGGCACGTCATTCTGTCAGCCAAAAAACATTCAAAAGAAAGAAAACTTCAAAGTAACCAACAGCGAACAACTACAATTCTCCAAGCAAAAGATTATCCTTGTCTGATGACGGTATCATACACTTATCTATTATGCTTGGATTTTAAGTACGCCCCGAGGTGAAATAATCAAGTTAAAATAATGATATGCAGCACTTTCTGGTATAGTTAACACTGCACGATAATGATAACCATCGGCATTTACATCCACAAAATCCATATCTGACAATATAGAAAGTGCCAGCTCCTGGGCATCCACATAATCAATGAAAAGATTCTTGCTGATATCTCTGGCATATAACTCCTCTGTACCATTATAGACACAGATATGAATAATATTGTCATAATAAGTATTTTCTAAACCTATGCCGTTTTCATCGTAAATAGTACGGACTACCTTATAGCGAGAGGGATTGATGAAAACATAGCCACGATAGCGGATATTATTATAAACAATCACACTATCTTTCTCAACATACTCCTGAATTAAATTAACAGGGACTGGTTCATTCTGTGGTATGAAAGCCAATTGGTCTTCTTCATCAGAACGATGTAACTTCATCAAAATGTCAGTTGCCGTGTTAATCCAAAATGTATTCTCCCCTTGTCGAACAATCTTATATGACAGCGTATCGTCACCCAATAGATAAATTGAATCTCGGATTATCTTAAAAAGGACAGAAGGTGCATTAGGACCAGCATAACGGATTGTATCTCCAACAACCTGAAAAACTGCCATTTCTGATGAATCATTTAACCAAACGCCCTGAAGGAGTTCTTTGGCAACCTTGTCTTCTGGCATGTTTTGTAGACGAGTACCTTTTTGGCAGGCACAAAACAATACTAAAACTAAACACGATATATATTTGATAAAGTTCATCAAAATCTCACTATAAATTTACAAGGTACAAAAATAATCATTTTTTTTGATTGTATAAAATGTTTTTCGTAACTTCGCATCAACAAATGAACGAATTGGCAAAACATATCGTGTCCTTATTGCTTGAGAATGATTGTGTAATCATCCCAGACTTTGGTGGTTTCATTACCCATTACATCCCCGCAAAGCAAGAAAATGAAGATGGTTTTTTCTTGCCTCCATCACGTGTAATTGGTTTTAACCCACAACTTCGTATCAACGATGGTTTGCTGGCACAATCCTACATGTCAGCATACGGCTCATCTTTCCCTGATGCAATAAAAATGATACGACAGGAGTCGGAAGCGCTGATGGAGAACATCCATGAAACAGGATTTATGGAGTTGGTCAACATAGGTGAACTTCGTTATGACATTTATGGAAAATATGAGTTCACGCCATTTGACCATCGTTTAGCCACCCCCGCACTCTATGGTTTGGACAGATTTAAAATGCAAGAACTAAAGGACTTACCATTAGAAGAAGCGCCAACAGTCACTACTGTTACAATAGTGCCGGAAAGCAAAGCAGAACAGATTATCCATGAGAACAATCCACCTGTTAAGGTAGTTAATTTCAGCAATTATTTGCGTAATATCGCAGCTGTAGCAGCTGTACTCATCTTGCTGATAGGATCTATTTTATACATCTCTCCTTTTGAGAAATCGGGTATCATTGATAGTGAGGCAAGTGTTATTTCTAAAGAGGTATTGAAGGAATCATTGAGTATAAGTTCTATCGTTACCCATCCAACACCCACCATTAAGCATCAAAAAGCTACTACTGAGGATTCGCCTACTGAACCGGCAAAACAATTAACAGATCAAATAACAACCTCTTCCCCCGCTAATGTTAGCGCTACACCATCTGTAAAAAATAAAAAGTTGTATAATGTGATTGTGGCCAGTGTGGGAAGTGCAGAATCAGCACAAAAAGAAGTACAACGCCTTATTCAATTAGGATATTCAAATGCCAAAGCAATTATTGGTGACGGAAAGGCGCGTGTCTGTGTAGATTCTTTTGAGAAGGAAGCGGATGCTTATCGTGCTATTCATCAATACGAGACCAACGGACAATTCGATACTGCTTGGGTACTTAGGAAATAGACTCTCTGCTCGTAAGGTATTAATTCTCAAAATATAAGTATAAATGTCCGTATTTTCATAGGAAAAAGGAATATAGACCTTTTTGAGGTTGTTATTCAACACCTTTCGTCTTTTTTATCATTAATAATAATCGTTTGTTTAAAAAAAACACTAACTTTGTAACGTCAAAAACTTACAAATTATTTATATTATGCTAAACGTAGACAAATTTCTAAAGCAGAACGGAATGAACAAGAGTCAATTAGCCAAGAAAGCAGGTTTAAAGCAGGCTAATTTATATGCAGGACTCCGCAATCCAACTCTCCAAACTATCCAAAAAATTTCGAAAGCACTGAATGTGACACCAGCTGAATTGTTAGCTGAGCAGGATAGTAACAAATCTATTAAAGGGAAAAGATTAGGAAAATATTCAAAAGTGAAGTTAAATGCCATTATTCTATGCTATGGTGAGCATTATGAGCCCTCTACTCTGCAAGAGTTGATAAACATTTGCAAGACGCTGAAAGACAAATATGTAAAGATAGAAGAAGACTAATTCAATTTTTGCAATATTTCTGCAATCGTTTTACATACGATTTCTTTGTCTGATAACTTTAGGATATAGCTATCAGTTAAAACTGTTATTATATCTTTATCTCCTGAGTTAACATCACCTTGTATTCCAATACGATTCAAGGCTTTAGCCATCATTACACATCTCACGCCACCTCCTTTAAGTCCCACTTTTCTGGTGATTTCATGTTCAACTTTAAATAAACCCGTCTCTTGTTCAAAAACGATACCTTTGCGTGCAAAAAAACCACCTAAGCTACCATCTAAAGAAAGGTCTTCGGGTGCCCCTATCCTAACACCCTTCTTTTTATCCATCAGCCAAAGTTTATCAGCTATCTGTAAAGCCAACTCCAAATCGTGGGTAGAAAGAAAGATTGTTTTGTCTGTTTCTCTGCTTAATTTATACAACAATTGCATCATTTCCACCTTGCTAGGATAATCTAAGAAAGCAGTAGGCTCGTCAAGATAAATAACTGGAGTATCTTGTGCCAAAGCTTTGGCAATCATTACCTTCTGCCTCTCACCATCACTAAGTGTTTGTATCATTCTTCCTTGCAGAGATTCGATGCCTACCAATCTAATAGCATTATTCACCACGACCTTATCATCTTTTGCCAAAGTACCCCAAAAACCAGTGTACGGACTCCTTCCCAAGCCTACCAACTCTTCCACTGTCATATTACGTATATCAGGCTTTTCTGTCAGCACTACACTGATGACACGCGACAATTGTTTATCGGTGAATTCACTGATTTCCTTTCCTTCAATAAAAATCTTTCCTCCTAATTTTGGTTGGAATGCCGAAAGTGTACGTAAGAGAGTACTTTTACCCACTCCGTTAGCACCCAACAAGCATGTCAGTTCTCCACTGAAAATTGTTGCAGTTATGTGATTCGCCACCACCTTCACTTCTTTCTTATCTACATATCCTATTGACAGATCCTGTATCTTTATAGTTTCTTTCATAATTATTACATTGAATAGTGCATACAAAATTCGCTAAAAATCGTTAGATTAACAAATATAATTGCAACTTTAGCTTTGCTATAGTTACTATCCCTCGGAAAAGTCTAAATAAATTTGGCTTTTCTCTCGCTTATTCGTAACTTTGTGCAGTTATTCGTGTCTTTACGCAGTAAAGAGATAACTTGGACGTTGAAATATAAACAATAAAGTAATATTGAAATGAAAAAAATCATGTTGGTTTTAGCGATGCTGTCATTATGCATCGGTTATGCAGCTGCACAAAATCAAGCTGATATTAAGTTCGACAAGACAGAACATAATTTTGGAGCCTTTTCACAAGAAAAGGGTACAGTAAGCACAGTCTTTACCTTTACTAATGTTGGTACTGCTCCTTTGGTCATACATCAGGCTGTTGCTTCTTGTGGTTGCACAGTTCCTGAATATAGCCAAGAAGCAGTTTTGCCTGGAAAGACAGGCACCATCAAGGTTACCTATGATGCAAGAGACAAATATCCTGGTCATTTCAAAAAGTCGGTTACGCTCCGCACCAATGCAAAGACTGAGACTGTGAGGCTTTTCATTGAAGGCGAAGTGTTAGCAGATGTCAAATAACAGGCTAAGATGAAAGAAGAAATACATACCTCTTTACCCGATAATGCTTATCGCGAGCTGAAACCAGGTGAGATTTATAATCCGTTAATTAGCCCCGACAAAACTTATCCAGAAGTTAATGCATGGTCTGTGATGTGGGGATTGCTGATGGCAGTACTTTTTTCTGCCGCAGCTGCCTATCTAGGATTACGTGTTGGTCAGGTATTTGAGGCAGCTATTCCCATCGCTATCATTGCCGTTGGTATCTCCAGTGCTGCTAAGCGTAAGCATGCATTGGGTGAAAATGTCATTATCCAGTCCATCGGTGCCAGTTCGGGCGTTATAGTGGCAGGTGCTATCTTTACTTTACCCGCATTATATATATTACAAGAGTCTTATCCTGACGATATAACCGTTACTTTTACACAAGTATTCATCAGCAGTCTTTTAGGTGGTTGCTTGGGTATTTTGTTCCTCATACCATTCAGAAAGTATTTTGTGAGCGAAATGCACGGCAAATATCCTTTCCCAGAAGCAACTGCTACCACGCAAGTATTAGTATCGGGACAGCAAGGTGGTAACCAAGCAAAGCCTCTGTTGATAGCTGGCATCGTGGGTGGCTTGTACGATTTTATTGTTTCTACCTTTGGTTGGTGGAACGAGAATTTTACAACACGTGTGATTGGGCTTGGTGAAATGTTGGCAGATAAAGCAAAACTAGTATTCAAGGTCAATACAGGAGCTGCCGTTATGGGTTTGGGCTACATAGTTGGTTTGAAATACGCCTCCATTATTTGTGCAGGCTCTTTGGCAGTATGGTGGATCATCGTTCCCGGCATGTCACTGATATGGGGTGATAGCGTACTTAATCAGTGGAATCCTGCTATTACAACGGCTATTGGTGACATGTCTCCTGAAGACATCTTCACCAATTATGCCAAGAGCATAGGCATTGGTGGTATAGCTATGGCAGGAATTATTGGCATCCTCAAATCTTGGGGTATCATCAAAAGTGCTATCAGTTTGGCTATTAAAGAAATGGGCGGTAAAGCGACTACTGGCACAGAATCTTTGCGCACACAACGAGACCTGCCTATGAAGGTAGTAGCTATTGGTTCAATCATAACTATTATTTTGGTGTTGCTATTCTTCTATTTCGATGTAATGAAAGGCAACGTGCTCTTTACTATTGTAGCTTTGCTATTGGTAACTGTCATTGCTTTCCTTTTCACTACAGTTGCTGCTAATGCCATTGCTATCGTAGGAACTAACCCCGTGTCTGGTATGACACTGATGACGCTGATACTCGCTTCCGTCGTTATGGTGGCTGTAGGACTGCGTGGTCCTGAAGGCATGGTGGCTGCCCTTGTAATGGGAGGCGTAGTTTGTACCGCGTTGTCAATGGCAGGTGGTTTCGTAACAGACCTAAAGATTGGTTATTGGATAGGCACTACACCTGCTAAGCAGGAAGCTTGGAAGTTCTTGGGCACCATTGTTTCAGCTGCTACTGTTGGCGGTGTGATGATTATTTTAAACAAAGCATATGGATTCACAACCGGACAGTTAGCTGCTCCACAGGCCAATGCTATGGCAGCAGTTATCGAGCCATTGATGAGTGGCGTAGGTGCTCCTTGGTTACTATATGGCATAGGAGCTTTATTGGCCATTGTTCTTAATTGGTGTAAGATTCCTGCACTAGCCTTTGCTTTAGGAATGTTCATCCCCATACAGTTGAATGTGCCATTAGTTGTTGGCGGTGCTATCAACTGGTATGTTACTACTCGCAGCAAGGATTCAGAAATCAATAGGACTCGTGGCGAGAAAGGAACGTTACTGGCGTCTGGTTTTATAGCAGGCGGTGCTTTGATGGGTGTGGTAAGTGCAGGCATGCGCTTTGCCGACATCAATCTCACTAACGAGGCATGGTTGGCTAACCCTTTGTCTGAAGCAGTTTCCTTGCTGGCATATATCCTACTGATTGTATTCTTTATTAAATACACAATGAAAACTGATAAATAATAATAATATGAATTTGCTTAAGAAAAAAATCTCGCTTATGCTCTTTGGCACTTTGAGTGCCACCTTATTCTCAGCACAAACATTAGCTCAGAATGCAGCTAATGATGTGCTTACCAATGCTGTGACTTATTTGGATGTACCTTACGTTGCAGGTGTACTTGATCAAAATGACAAAGAAGAATTGGTACTGAACACAGACGAGCTGGATTGTACTACCTTTGTAGAATATTCCATTGCCCTCTCACTTGCACCTGTAAAAGAAAACAATTATAAAGACGAGGAAGTCTTTGCTGACTATGTCCAGAAATTACGTTACCGTGATGGTAAGATTGATGGCTACACTTCAAGATTACATTACATGACTGAATGGGCACAGAATGCTATTAAAGAGGGTATTCTGGAAGATGTAACTGCCCTTAACAGCAAACGTACCACACAAGTGCAAGCAGGTTATATGACTGCCCATTCTAACCTCTACCCTCATTTGGCCAACAATGAACAGAATGTCGAAAAGATGCGTGCCATTGAACAGCGTATAAACGGAACTACTGTGCACTATGTTCCAACATCTAATTTGCCTAACGATGGCTTAGACTGGATTCGTGACGGTGACATCATAATGTTCACCACCAATGAGCCAGGTCTCGACGTTGCCCATATGGGATTGGCATTCAACATCAGTGGTAAACTGACTTTGATGCATGCATCATCCATTGAAAAAAGAGTAGTTGTTTCCAGAATTACCATCAAGAAGATGTTGGAAGACAATCCGAAGTGGACAGGCATTCGAGTTCTTCGCGTGGTGAAACACTAAAGGTTATTATATTTATGATAAAGCCCTGAAAGGATTCTTTCAGGGCTTTATTTGTTATTCAGAAAGGAACATCACCATCAGGCATAGGAGGTGGAGCAGGAGAATCATTCCCTATCGGAGTATTCATCTTCGAGCGGAATGTCTGAGGCTTAGAAGCTAAAGCATTGGCCAACAGTTCATCATCAAGATTTTGGAAGCGGGTATATTCACCAATAAACCTCAGATGCACATCTCCCACAGCGCCATTACGATGTTTAGCAATAATGATCTCTGCTTGTCCACGAATATCATTACCATTCTCATCTGTATAAATCTTATAATACTCAGGACGATGAATAAAACATACCATATCAGCGTCCTGTTCAATGGCTCCCGACTCACGCAAGTCGCTCAGCTGAGGACGACGACTATTCGCATCACCTTTGGTGTCGGCACTACCTCGAGACTCCACACTACGGTTCAACTGTGACAATGCGATAATAGGAATGTTCAGTTCCTTGGCAAGCCCTTTCAATGATCGTGAAATAGTACTCACCTCTTCTTGTCGATTGCCATAACTCATACCACTGGCATTCATCAGCTGCAAATAGTCGATAAAGATAATCTTCACATCATGTTCACGCACCAGTCGGCGTGCTTTGGTACGCAATTCAAATACCGACAACGAAGGAGTGTCGTCAATATACAACGGAGCACCCAACAGGTCATTCAATTTGCGATCAAGACGTTCCCACTCATGACGTTGCAAGCGTCCACTCCTAATTTTATCACTCTCAATCTCACAGGTATTGGCTATCAGTCGGTTCACCAATTGCAAGTTACTCATCTCAAGAGAGAAGAAAGCCACTGGATATTTGTAATTAACCGCCATATTTTTCGCCATAGACAAAACAAAAGCTGTTTTTCCCATGGCTGGACGAGCTGCGATAATCACCAAATCGGAATTTTGCCACCCCGATGTAATTTTATCCAAGTCGTGGAATCCTGTCTCCAACCCACTCAATCCTGTGGTGCGGGAAGCTGCAATCTGTATCTGTTTATATGCTTCCTCTACAATAGGGTTTATTTGAGTATAGTCTTTTTTGAGGTTCTGTTGTGAAATCTCAAAAAGCTTACCTTCAGCCTCCTGCATCAAATCATCCACATCTTGCGTTTCATCAAAAGCCTTTCCTTGAATAGTATTAGAATAAGATATCAGCTCCCTTGCCAATGCTTTCTGGGCAATAATACGGGCATGAAACTCCACATGGGCAGCAGATGCCACCTTACTGGTTAGCTGTGTAATATAGAAAGGTCCACCTACTTCACCAAGTGTACCCTCTTTTTCCAACTCGTTTTTTACCGTTAGTAAATCAATAGGCTGCTGACTAATGGCTAAATTAGTGATTGCGGTATATAACAACTGATGACGATGTTCATAAAAAGATTGTGGACGCAACAGTTCGCTAACCAGCGAATAAGCGTCTTTCTCAATCATCAACGCACCAAGCACTGCTTCCTCTAAATCTGTAGCTTGGGGTGGAATCCTTCCATAATCGTTGACAGGCTGGGCACTGCTCGTTGAACGTTGCCCCTTGCCTCGTCTTGTTTGTTCTGCCATAGTTCATCTCATTTTAGTGATGGCAAAGGTAACACGATATTTTGAAAATCCTCTTAGAATGCAACATGTTTTTTTCAAGAAGTTATTAACTTTGCAGTTGAAAACTATTATATAGTTACCAAGCTTTTTTCTCACCGTTCAGTTGAGGAAAGCTATAAGATTGAAGTTGAATAGTTTATTTTGTATGATTACTTTTCCGAATTGCAAAATTAATTTAGGATTGAACATAGTAAGCCGTCGCACAGACGGTTATCACGATTTAGAAACCGTATTTTATCCAGTAACAGGCCTTCATGATGCACTGGAGGTCACAATAGCAAACAATAAAAATGAAAAGGACTATACCTTACAACAATATGGTGATGCACTTGATTGTGATGCTGACAAAAACCTGGTGATCAAGGCTTACTATCTTCTCAAGGAAGTTTTTCCATCCTTACCTTCCATAGATATCTCCCTGTTAAAACATATTCCATCAGGAGCAGGTCTTGGAGGTGGTTCTGCGGACGCAGCTTTCATGCTCAAATT